>CABZAL010000001.1 GCA_902523675.1 uncultured Alphaproteobacteria bacterium
AATACTTCTTGGATGATGATTGCTAGTGAAAAGCATGAAAATTTTTTCTTTAGCCATTGCATTCATAAAATTTAATAGAAGCTGCAGGTCTGCAATATTATCAACATCAATTTCGTCAACGAATATAAACTTTTGAAATTTAAAAATAATTTTTTCTTCTATTAATTTTTTATTTGTACCCTTTTCTGAAAATCTAATCCTCTGCAATTTAAATATAAGCTCATTAAAATGGTGTTTCTGCAGATAATCATCCGATAGTTCTCTTTCAAATGCATTGAGGATGATTGACTTTCCTCTTCCAACTTTTCCATGATAATAAATACCACATTTATTTTTTTTAAAGAGCTTTTTAAAAAAACCTTGTTTTTGTGTTTTTTCTAATTCTTTGCATGTTTGCTCGATTATCTTTAATTGCTCAACATTGGGTTGAATTTTTTCAAAAATTTCTAGTGATTTAACAATTTTATTATTTAATAAATTTGACCAGGTCATTAAGAAGAAATTTGCAGTTTTTTTATTGAAGCAATTGCTTTTGCAGGGTTAAGTCCTTTCGGACAAGTCTTAGTGCAATTCATAATTGTATGACATCTATAAAGTTTAAAGGCGTCATTTAACATTTCAATTCTTTCTTTTCTATCTTTGTCTCTACTATCAACAATGAATCTGTAGGCTTGAAGTAATATTGCTGGCCCAAGAAATTTATCACCATTCCACCAATAACTTGGGCAGGAAGTTGAACAACAAGCACATAAAACGCATTCGTAGAGTCCATCAAGTTTTTTCCGATCTTCTTGAGATTGAATCATTTCCCTTTTGCTGTTATTAGGTTTTGGCCTTAGCCAAGGTTTAATTGATTTGTATTGTTCATAAAATTCTTTAAGATCAGGCACTAAATCTTTAATAACCTTCATGTGAGGTAAAGGATAGATTTTAACTTTTTTAGTATTTTTTTCTAAAGGTTTGAGGCAAGCTAAATTATTAGTTCCGTCAATATTCATCGAACAAGAACCACAAATACCCTCTCTGCAGGATCTCCTAAAGGTTAAAGATGGATCTAATTCATTTTTTATATGCATTAGAGCGTCAAGTGTCATTGGGCCACAAGTATTTGGATCTATATAGAATTTGTCAATCCTTGGTTGTTTTCCGGAGTCTCTTTCCCATCTGTAAATTTCAATAACTTTTTGATTATTAGAGTTTTTTGTTTTACCAAAAGTTTTACCTTCAACAACTTTAGAATTTCTGGGAAGCGAAAATTCAACCATATAATATACCTAGTAAACCCTTTCTTTTGGTGCAATCGTTTCTACTTCATCACTGTTGGTTCTTAACTCAACGTTCCTAAAATTAAATTTAGTACATCCATCCTCATTAGTCCATACAAGGTTATGTTTAAGCCATTTTTTGTCGTTCCTATGCTTGTAATCAATTCTAGAATGAGCTCCTCTACTTTCGGTTCTTACTAAAGCAGTATCAATACTTGCTATTGACTGCAAAATAAGATTATGCAACTCGATGGCTTCAACTATTTCGGTATTCCATATTAGGCTATTGTCTGATATTTTAGTACTTTGAATTTTATCCAATATATTCAAGAGTCTTTTTTTTCCCTCTTTCATAATTTTTTCTGATCTATAAACTGGGCAAAAATTTTGCATTGTATGTTGCATTTCAGATCTTAATCTTGAAATTGAATTTGTACCACTACTGGTTCTAATCTTATCAAACCTTTGAATTAAATTATTTAAAAGACCTTTTGGAATATTTCTACTCTTTTGATTTTTATCGATAATTTCAGCACATCTATTTGCAGCTGACTTTCCAAAGACAACAAGATCTAAAAGTGAGTTAGATCCTAACCTATTAGCTCCGTGAACAGACACGCAAGCTGCTTCTCCTATAGACATTAAACCTTTAACTACAGAATCTTTACCATTTTTTAAAGTTAAAACCTCCCCATGTATATTAGTTGGTATGCCTCCCATATTGTAATGCACTGTAGGTTGAACAGGTATAGGGTCTTTAGTAACATCAACGCCAGCAAAAATTTCAGCTGATTCTGTAATACCTGGCAATTTTTCTTCTAATACACTCTTTTCGAGATGGCTCAGGTTTAAATGAATGTGATCTTTTTTGGGACCACAGCCTCTGCCCTCCATAATCTCAGTTGTCATAGATCTGGAAACAACATCTCTACTAGCTAAGTCTTTAGCATTAGGTGCGTATTTTTCCATAAATCTTTCACCTTCACTATTTGTCAAAAAACCTCCCTCACCTCTGGCTCCTTCAGTGATTAGAACACCCGCACCATAGATACCTGTTGGGTGAAATTGAGTAAATTCCATATCTTGCAAAGGTAGACCAGCTCTTAAAACCATGGCTCCACCATCACCAGTGCAAGTGTGAGCAGAAGTACATGAGAAATACGCTCGACCATAACCACCAGTGGCTAATATAACCATTTTAGAATTGAAACAATATAATTTTCCATCATGAAGATTCCATGCCAACACACCGCGACATTCTTTTTTATCATTCATTATTAGGTCCAATACTAAGTATTCCACAAAAAATTCTGCATCATGGGAAAGAGACTGCTGGTACAACGTATGAAGCATCGCATGACCGGTTCGATCCGCTGCAGCACACGTTCTTTGAGCAATACCTTCGCCAAAATGAGTGGTCATCCCACCAAAAGGACGCTGGTAAATTTTTCCCTCTTCAGTTCTGGAAAATGGAACTCCGAAGTGCTCAAGTTCTATTACTGCCTCTGGTGCCTCTTTGCACATAAAAGCAATAGCATCTTGATCACCCAACCAATCTGAGCCTTTAATAGTGTCGTACATATGCCATTTCCAGTCGTCATCTCCCATATTACCTAAGGCTGCACTTATACCGCCCTGAGCTGCTACAGTATGACTTCTAGTAGGAAATACTTTTGTTATACATGCTGTTTTAAGTTTTTTTTCAGCACAACCCATTGTAGCTCTTAAACCTGAGCCTCCAGCACCAACTACTACCACATCAAAATTTAATTCCTCTAAATCCATAGTATTAATATATTGTAGATTTTAGATGAAATACAAACAAAAACCTGTAAATAAAATGCAAAATAGAGCAAATAAATTTTTTAATATGTGTAGAACTTTATTTAACTTTAAACTATGCACATAATCATCGATTATTACAGATAACCCTAAACTCGAGTGAAACGCAATTGATGATGTAAGAATAAACAAAAGAAATGAGTTAAATCCTTTATTTACCCACTCTTTAGTTTCTAAGTAACTTTCAAATAAAAATGAATTCAATGAAACAACTAACCAAATAGATAGAATTAAAATAAGTATTGCACTTAACCTCTGCAAAGACCAAAGTAATTTTTCTTGAATATTCATTTTAAAAAATAATAGTTAGGTTAATGACTATCGTTATTAATATCGATAGTGTAACTATTAAAACCCCTGATATCGATGAAAACCGCAATGAAAAACCATAGCCACAATCCCATATTAAGTGTCTAATTCCGTTTAACATATGGTATGAAAATGCATAAGTAATTGGAATAAGGATTAATTTTAAAGGTGTGTAGGAAAAAAAAGTTATGAATGAGTTGTATGCACTCAACCCTAGAAATATACAAAATAACCACAGCAATAATAATGGCAAAGTTAAACTTAGAAAAAAACCTGTTATACGATGAGTTATAGACAGTACAGAGGTTATCTGAGGTTTATAAATTTGAAGATGAGGTGAAATTGGTAACTTTGTATTTTTCACTTTATTTTATCGGTATTAATATTGAATATATTATATCTAAAACAATGTTTTCAGGCAATTTTTCTTCGGGAAAAAACATGTTTGAATCATTTTTAGATGCTAATGTTTGAATTTTTAAAGAACCTATATTTTCACTTATGATTTCTTTATCTAATACTTTCGACCAAGCATAAATAGTATCTCCAGAAAAAGTTGGAGCTGAATGTTTTCCTGAATGAATTGCAGCAATTTTTAATGTATTAGCAAAGCCATTACAACTAATTGCTCTGGCAAGTGAAATAATATACCCTCCATAAATAATTCGTTTTCCAAATCTTCCATCTTTTTCAACGTGCTGGTTAAAATGGACTCTTGCATTGTTTTGGTAAAGTCTGGTAGCAATTTGATGCTCAGCCTCTTCGATAGTTTGACCATCTAAATGATGAATTTCTTCGTTTTGTTTGTAGTCATTATAAAATGCCTTACTACCAGTAATTTTTGGATCCCATTCTGTAAAATTTAAATTTTTTTCAAAAGTAAAATCTGCTGAACTTACTTCTTGTGGAAGTTCAGGAATTATATTTTTTTCGAGTTTAAAATCAAAATCTTTTTTTTGCATCATCAACCATCTGTAATATTTCAGAACAACTTCATTATTTTGATTTTTTCCTATGGATTCAACGTATACTGTACCAGTTTTCCCATTTGAATTTTCTTTAAGCCCTAATATCTTTGAAGAAGAAGACAAGGTATCTCCAATAAAAACTGGTTTTAAAAATTTTACACCAGCATAGCCTAAATTAGCGATTGCATTGAGTGATAAATCTGGAACAGTTCTACCAAAAACAATATGAAATGTTAAAATATCATCAATTGGGGTAGACGAAAAACCAATTCTTTGGGAAAATTCTTGTGAATAATTTACTGCAAATCTGCTTCCAGTCGTGGCGAGGTAAATGGATACATCACCTTCAGTAATTGTTCGAGGAACACTATGATCAATCGTTTCTCCTAAAATATAATCTTCAAAATATCTACTTTTAAAATTCTTATCCATAAAAACCTCGTTTTATCAACTCTTCTGCAATTTGGACACTATTAAGTGCTGCTCCTTTTCTAATATTATCTGATACGACCCACATGCCTAACCCATTTTTGACACTTTTATCAATTCTTAAACGACTTACAAAAACATCATCTAATCCAGCTGATTCATCTGGTGTAACATAACCACCATTTTCTCTTTTATCGATGAGACTCACACCACTGGCACTGTTTAATATTTCACGAACTTTATCTAATTTGATTACTTTTTTTGTTTCAATATTTATTGACTCCCCATGACCAACAAACACTGGAACTCTAACACATGTAGCAAATACGGAGATTTTTTTGTCTAGGATTTTTTTAGTTTCGTCAACCATTTTTTGTTCTTCCTTTGTTTGGCCTTCGTCTAAAAAATCATCGATATGAGGTATTAAATTAAAAGCTATTTTTTTAGTAAAAATGTTTGGGATTAGTGACTTATTTCTGTAGACATCTAATGTTTGATGAAATAATTCGTCCATTGCTGACTTTCCTGCGCCAGATGTTGATTGATAGGTAGAAACAACAATTCTTTTAATACCTAATTCATCATGAAGTGGTTTTAAGGCAGTAACCATCTGAATCGTAGAACAGTTTGGGTTTGCAATAATGCCATTTTTCTTAAAATTTTTTAATGCATCAGAGTTAACTTCCGGGACAACTAGTGGTACATTTTTTTCCAATCTAAAAGCAGATGTATTGTCTATAACCACACTTCCCTTATCTAATGCGATGGGAGCAAAATTTTTTGATACACTTGCTCCAGCAGAAGAGAAAACAAGATCTACTCCTTTAAAATTAAAACCTTCTAAATGTTTTACTTCAATCGATTTTTTTTTTTGAAAGTTAATTTTTTTTCCAACTGATTTTTCAGATGCCAAAAGTTCAATTTTACCAAAAGGAAATTTTCGTTCGATTAATATTTTTAGAATTTCCCTTCCTACATTTCCTGTTGAACCAACAATTGCAATATTTATCTTTTTCATTTTAAGAAGCCTCTAACTCTTTAATAAGCATATCTCCCATTTCAGATGTGCTTAATTTCTTTTCATTTGAATTATTAAATAAATCCTCTGTCCTGTAACCTTTATTTAAAATATTGTTGATGCAACTTTTTAGTAGATTATTCAAATCTAGAGAACTGAATGAATATTCTAACATCATACCAATACTTTGAACCATAGCCAGTGGGTTAGCAAGGTTTTTCCCAGCAATATCTGGTGCTGAACCGTGCACGGGCTCATACATTGCTTTTCTAATTTTTTTTACTTTATCAAACTCGCCGAGTGAAGCAGATGGTAACATTCCTAACGACCCTGTTAACATTGATGCACAATCAGATAAAATATCTCCAAACATATTGGTTGTAACAATTACATCAAACTGTTTTGGATTTCTTACTAACTGCATTGCAGCGTTATCGACATACATATGAGTTAGGTGAATTTCTGGAAATTTTTTTGAGACATCATTAACTACATCTCTCCATAGTTCTGTTGATTCTAGGACATTGGCTTTATCAATTGAACATAATTTTTTGTCCCTTTTCATTGCAATCTCAAAACCAACTGTCGCAATTCTTTCAATTTCGTCACTGTGATAAACTAAAGTATTAAAGCCTTTTTTAATGTTTCCAGAAATTTTTTCTACTCCTCTTGGTTCTCCAAAGTATATTCCACTTGTAAGTTCTCTGATGATCATAATGTCGAGATCTGATATAATTTCTTCCTTTAGACTTGATGCAGAAACTAAAGCATCAAAAACTATAGCAGGCCTAAAGTTTGCAAACAAATCAAGTTCTTTTCTTATTTTCAGTAAACCTCTTTCTGGTCTTTTAATGAAATCTAATTTTTCCCATTGTGGTCCACCAACTGCTCCCAAAAGTATTGCATCAGATTTTTTCGCCAGGTTTAGAACTTTATCTGTTATTGGTTCTCCATATTCATCTATTGACGCTCCACCAATAAGCTCTTTAGAAATTTCAAACTCTAAATTAGTATTTTTGTCTAACCAATTAAAAATTTTCTCTGCTTCTTTTGAAATTTCATGACCTATTCCATCACCAGGTAGTAACAAAATATTTTTTTTCATTTACTTATCCATGGTTTTAAATTTCTCATTTTTTCTTCAAAAGACTCTATTTTTGTAATATTATTTAATGTTAATGAAATGTCATCTAAACCTTCAATTAAGCATTTCTTTCTAAATTCATCGATTTTAAAAGAAGATATTTCATTGTCTTCAACTTTTATAAGTTGATTTGGTAGGTCAATTTTAAATATTTTTTTCTGATTTGCTAATTCCATTAATTCAATACAAATGTCTTGAGAAATAACTATAGGTAAAATACCATTTTTAAAGCAATTATTAAAAAATATGTCTGCAAAGCTAGTCGAAATAATTGATCTTATACCAAAATCAAGCAAAGACCAGGGTGCATGCTCTCTGCTACTACCACATCCAAAATTTTGACCTGTAACCAATATGGTTGATCTATTGAATGGATCCCAATTAAGAACAAAGTCGTTTTTTATATTTCCATTTAAATCATACCTTAACTCATGAAATAAATTCTTACCCAATCCAGATCTTTTTATTGTTTTAAGAAATTGTTTTGGAATAATCATGTCAGTGTCGATGTTCATCATAGGTAAGGGAGCTGCAATTCCCTCAAGAATATTAAATTTTAGCAATTATAAATCCTCAACTAAACTTATTTTACCTCTTAAAGCAGAAGCGGCAGCAACTGCCGGACTCACTAGATGGGTTCTTCCTTCTCTTCCCTGTCTTCCCTCGAAGTTTCTGTTTGAAGTTGAAACACATCTTTCTTTTGGTCTTAATTGATCAGGATTCATTGCTAAACACATAGAGCATCCAGGTTCTCTCCATTCAAAACCTGCTTCAATAAGAATTTTATCAATTCCTTCTTTTTCTGCTTGTGCCTTTACCAAACCTGAACCTGGTACAACCATAGCATCAACCTTAATTTTTTTCCCATTAACTACGTTTGCTACTTCCCTAAGATCTTCAATCCTTCCATTTGTGCACGAACCAATAAAAACCCTATCTATTTCAATATCTCTTATTTTTTGCTTTGGTTTTAAACCCATATAATCTATCGAACGCTCCACAGACTTCCTTTTTTCAAAATCAAGAATCTCTTTAGGATCGGGAACAACTCCATTAATCTCAACAACATCTTGAGGACTTGTTCCCCAAGTAACTTGTGGATAAATTTTATTTCCTTTGATATGCACTTCTTTATCGTAGATTGAGTTAGGATCTGAAGTTAATGAACTCCAGTATTCTAATGCTTTTACCCAATCTACTCCTTTTGGAGCATATGGTCTATTTTTTATGTAATCGTAAGTAGTTTGATCAGGTGAAATTAAACCTGCTCTTGCTCCAGCTTCTATACTCATATTACAAATTGTCATTCTTGATTCCATACTCAAATTTGAAATTATTTCACCGGCATATTCAATTACATAACCAGTGCCTCCTGCAGTACCAATATTACCAATTATATTAAGTATAATGTCTTTAGAAGTAACACCATTTGCTAAAGTGCCTGTTATGTTTATGAGCATGTTTTTGGCTGGTTTTTGTATTAGTGTCTGTGTTGCTAAGACATGTTCTACTTCACTAGTGCCAATTCCAAAAGCCAAGGCTCCAAAAGCACCATGAGTTGCTGTATGACTATCTCCGCAGACGATTGTCATACCAGGTTGAGTTATACCTTGTTCTGGACCTACTATATGTACGATTCCTTGTCTTTTATCTAATAGTGGAAAAATCGTAATACCAAAATCCTCACAATTTTTTTCCAGTGTTTTAACCTGCAATCTACTTTCCGGATTTTCAATTCCATTTTTTCTATTAGTAGTTGGAACATTGTGATCAGCTACTGCAAAAGTACTTTTTGGTGAACGCACTTTTCTTTTACTTATTCTGAGCCCTTCAAATGCTTGTGGACTGGTCACTTCATGAACTAAATGTCTATCAATGTATATTAAACACGTTCCATCGTTTTGCCTATCTACAAGATGATCAGACCAAATTTTGTCAAATAATGTTTTTGGTCTCATAGCACAATTTAGGATTTATTTTTTTGGCCTGAATCATTTTTGATTTGATCTTGATCTTTGACTATCTTGGATTCAGAGTCTTCGTTAATTTTACTTATAGAAGAGTTTCCAATTTTTTCTTGATTAACATTTTTTATTTTAACGAATTTATTTTTTTCTGAAATTCTAGCAGACTTTCCACTTCGTTCTCTCAAAAAGTAAAGTTTTGATCTTCTTACACGTCCACTTTTTACCAATTCAATCTTTTGAATATTTGGAGAGTAGAAAGGAAAAACTCTTTCAACACCCTCACCATATGAAATTTTTCTAGTTGTAAAAGCAGAATTTATTCCAGCATTTTTTACAGCTATACAAATCCCCTCGAAAATTTGGATTCTTTCTTTTTCTCCCTCTTTAATTTTTAGGTGAATTTTTAGTGTATCACCAGCATGAAAAGTAGGATAAGATTTATTTTTTGAAATCTCTTTAATTTGATTGTTTTCAAAGTCTTTTAGTATGTTCATTTTATTCCTCTTAATTTATTTTTATATAATTTCCACAAATCTGGTCTAGCTTTTTTTGTTGTTTCTCGCGCTTTAGTAAGTCTCCATTTCTCTACAGCGGCGTGATTACCTGAAAATAGAACTTTAGGGACCCTATTACCCTCCCAATCTAGAGGTTTTGTATATTGAGGGTATTCAAGTAAAGCATTTTCAAAGCTTTCACTATTTAAACTTTTTCTATTACCTAATACTTCAGGAATGAATCTAATACAAGCATCAATTAAAATAAATGCAGGAATCTCCCCTCCTGTTAAAACATAATCTCCTACAGATATTTCATCAACATTATTGTTTTCTACAAACCTCTGATCAATTCCTTCATATCTTCCGCAAATAATTATTATATTATCATAATTGGTGACTTCTTTTATTATGTCTTGTTTTAATACTCTTCCTTTAGGTGTAAAATATATGGTTTTGATACTAGAACCTTTTTGTTTTTCCAAAACATGGTTTAGGGCTTTTTGAAGAATGTCTGGTCTCATTATCATTCCTGCACCGCCTCCGATTGGTTTCCCGTCAATGGAGTTGTTTTTTAAATGTGAGTATTCTCTAATATTGAAAGTTTCAATGCTAAATTTTTTATTTTTTAATGCTCTGCCAGGTATAGAATGGTTTAATAATCCTGGAAACATTTCTGGAAAAAGAGTTAAGATACTAAATTTCATCTTCATAATACTCTGAATTTATAAATATCATTTTATTTTTTGAATCAATTTCTAGCACATGATCTTTATTTAAAGGTACTAAAATTTCTTTTTTATTTTCAAGCAAGATTTCTAGGTAATCTCCAGCTCCATGATTGTTTGCTGACTTTACTTTACCTACAATTTTCCCATTCATTTTTACAATCATAGATTCCAATTGAAAAAAATAGTATTCATTATTTAATTCAGGTAGATCATCTTCTTTTATAAATACATTTGAATTAACAAATGATATTGCGTCTTCATTTCTAGAGATTTTATTTATTCTACAAATAAAATTGTTTTTTATTTTTGTTATGAACTCAATGTCAATTTTTTCTGTGAAATTAATATAAAAAGATTTAAATTTTTTTAAATCGTCCGGGTTTTCAAGAAAACTTTTGACCTTCACAAGCCCTTTGACGCCGTGATTATTGAGAATTTTTGCGACTACTAACATATTTTAGCCTAAAATTTTTGTTGTTAATTCATATACAATAGATTTACAAAATTTTTTGGATTCTGCTATTCAATATATTTTTTTTTAACTTTTTGAAGATCTTGAATTATCATTTTCTTAATCAGTTAGAATATTTAATTAATCTTTTTTTTCTTCAACACTAGCTTCTTTATTGTCTTTGACATCTGATACGGGTTGTCCATCTGATTTTTTTTCTGGATTTTCAGCTGGCTGAGATGCTTCTTGAGTTTGCACATCAGTTACCTTATCGTCTTTAGCATTTGATACGGGTTGACCATCTGATTTTTTTTCTGGATTTTCAGTTGGCTGAGATGCTTCTTGAGTTTGCGCATCAGTTACCTTATCGTCTTTAGCATTTGATACGGGTTGTCCATCTGATTTTTTTTCTGGATTTTCAGTTGGCTGAGATGCTTCTTGAGTTTGCGCATCAGTTACCTTATCGTCTTTAGCATCTGATAAGGGTTGACCATTTGATTTTTTTTCTGGATTTTCAGTTGGTTGAGATGCCTCCTTAGCTTTAATTTTCTCCTCTTTAGCTTTAATCTTTTCTAATGTTTTAGGCTTAGGCTTATGCTTTTTTGTCTGTTCATGAATGACGGGCTTATTACCAATTCCTTGTAAGAACAAAAATTTTGCAACTCTGTCAGTTGGTTTTGCCCCAACTGAAAGCCAATATTTAACTCTATCCTTATTTATCAAAACCCTTTGATCATCATCTTTTGCTTTCATAGGGTTATACGTACCTATTCTTTCAATAAATCTTCCATCTCTTGGGCTTCTCACATCTGCTACTACAATTCTATAAAAAGGTCTTTTTTTTGACCCTCCTCTTGATAATCTTATTGCCACTGCCATTTATTACATCCTTATTTGTTGATTAAAGACCCTAAATTCTTAAATTGAGGGGAGTCCATTATTTGATCCATATTTTTGTTTTTTCCAAATTTTTTCATCATTTGACTCATTTTTTTAAACTGTTTAAGAAGTTTGTTAACATCTTGAACCCTTGTTCCGGATCCTTTTGCGATCCTGACTTTTCTTGATGCTTTAATAATATCTGGAAAAATTCTCTCTTTTTTTGTCATTGAATTTATCATAGCTTTTTGGATCTCAACTATTTTACTATTCTCGATAGATTCATTTACGTTATTCTTGAGGTTAGATAAACCAGGAAGATATTTTAGCAAACCTTGAATACCTCCCAATTTTGATATTTGATCTAGTTGTTTTGAATAATCAATTAATGAAAACCGGCCTTTTAGAATTTTTTTTTGGAGATTCTTTGCCTCCTCCTCGTCAATGTCTTCTGCGGCTTTTTCAACTAGGGTAACTACATCTCCCATTCCAAGAATTCTACTAGCAATCCTATCAGGAAAAAATTCATCTAACTCTTCAACCTTTTCGCCAATTCCTATAAACTTTATAGGTTTTTGGGTAATAGACCTCATTGAAAGTGCTGCTCCCCCTCGGGCATCCCCATCAAGACGAGATAAAATTATTCCAGTTATATTCAGTTTATCTGAAAAATGTTTAGCTACATTTGCAGCGTCTTGGCCTGACATAGAGTCTACGACTAACAGGGTTTCTGAAATTGAAATTTTATTTGAAATACCAACTAATTCATTCATCATTTTTTTATCAATATGATTTCTTCCAGCAGAATCAAGAATTAAAACATCATAATTTTCATTTTTGGCTTTTTGTTCAGCTCTTAATATAATCTGATTGGGTCTTTCACTACTTATAATTTCCAATGAATCGATGTTGTTTTTTTTTGCCAATGATTCTAGTTGCTCTCGAGCTGCTGGACGGTAAGTGTCCAAGGAAGCAACCAAAACAGATTTTTTAAATTTATTTTTGAGGCGATAAGCTAATTTTGCTGTTGTGGTGGTCTTTCCTGAACCTTGAAGTCCAGCCATTAAAATAATCAAAGGGGGCCTGTTATTAAAATTTATTTCGTGATTTTTTGAACCTAAAAATTCAACTAATTCATCATTAACAATTTTAATGACCATTTGAGCTGGACTTACACTCTTAATTACAGTTTGACCAATGGCTTTACTACGAATTCTCTCTATAAAATCTCTTGTAGCTGTGAGAGCAACATCGGCTTCCAAAAAAGCAACTCTTATACTTCTAAGAGCTTCTTCAAGGTTTGATTCTGTAATAGTGCCTTTCCCTTTGAGTACTTTAAAGGTTTCATTTATTTTTTCTGATAACGATTCAAACATAATATTTTAAACAACAAAAAAAGTCAGTGCACGAAACTCGTGGACTGACTGAATATTTATATTGAGTTTATAACAAAAAAATATTAAGTCTTAAAGATATTTATAAAGAAATTTAAAACATGGTTAATTTTTTAAAAATGCATGGTTTGGGAAATGATTTTGTAATAATTGATATGAGAACAAATATTTCAAAATTAGAGAATTCCTTAATAAAAAAAATCTCTGACAGAAAAAAAGGAATTGGGTGTGACCAGCTGATCTCAATTTATAAAAGCGATGATGGTATAAGTGATTGCAAAATTAAAATATTTAATTGTGATGGTACCGAAGCGGAAAGTTGTGGAAATGCAATTAGGTGCGTTGGAAGTGAACTTTTAAAAGAAATTGATAAAGACAATCTTCTAATAGAAACTAAAGCTGGACTTGTTGATGTCGAAAAACAATCTGATGGTTTGATTACAGTTGATATGGGATTAGTAAAACTTAACTGGGATCAGATTCCTCTAAGTCACCCTCAGGACACACATGACTTGATGATAGAGACCAGGAAACTAAAAAAGGGTATAGCAGTAAACGTAGGTAACCCACATGTAATATTTTTTTGTGAAGATCTAGTTGAATCACAATTACTTGAAGATTGTAAGAAAGTAAGCAAAATGAAAATATTTCCTATGGGAGTAAACATCAGCATGGTTAAAGTTGAAAATAAAAATAAGATTAACTTAATTACTTATGAAAGAGGATGTGGTTTTACGCAAGCTTGTGGCACTGCTGCATGCGCCTCAGTTGTTGCTTGTAATAAAATGAATCTGTGCGAAAAAAAAACTGATGTATTAATGAGAGGTGGAAAATTGACAATTGATTATTTGAGTGATGGACATGTTTTAATGACAGGACCAGTCTCAAAGATATTCGAAGGAAATTATAGTGAAAGTGATTTAGAGTAAAAAAATGAAAATGAATACAAAAATAATTAACTTAGGTTGTCGACTTAATGCATATGAGTCAGAAGTTATTAGAGATATTTTAGAAAAAAATAATATTAACAATACCGTTGTTGTTAACACTTGCGCAGTAACAAATTTAGCCGTAAAGAAATCGAAACAAGTTATAAAAAAAGTAAAAAAAGAAAGACCTAATCATAAAATCTTGGTTACTGGTTGTGCTTCTCAAATTGAAAAACAAAAATTTATTGGAATGAAAGAAGTTGATAGAGTAATTGACAACAAATGTAAAACTAATGAAAATTCATACAAATACGATTCATTTCCTTTTCAATTAGAAATAAAAAATAAGTTAAAACATTTTCCTCATATTATTTCTAAACTGAAGAATAAAACAAGAGCTCTTCTTCAAATCCAACAAGGATGTGATCATAGGTGTACTTTTTGTATAATTCCTTTTGGACGGGGTGAATCCGTTAGTCTTCCGATAGGAGAAATAGTTGAAAGAGCCAATACCTATATAGAATCAGGTTACAAAGAAATTGTTATTACAGGAGTGGACATTACCTCATACGGTAACGATCTGCCAGGAAAACCAAAGTTAGGAGAAATAATTAAAAGATTGCTTGCTCTTGTACCAAATCTTAAAAGATTGAGATTTTCTTCTATTGATCCAGCCGAGATGGACGAAGATTTGATCGACTTGATTTGTAACGATCCAAGATTATTGCCTCACATTCATTTTTCTGTTCAATCTGGTGATAACATGATCTTAAAGAGAATGAAAAGAAGACATTCTAGAACCGATGTTATTGAAATTTGTGAGAGAATTAAAAAAAAAAGAGAATCAGTAACTTTTGGAGCAGATTTTATATCTGGTTTTCCTACAGAAAGTACAGAAAATCACAAGAACACACTTGACTTGATAAATAAATGTAATTTTACGAATTTACATATTTTTCCATTTTCTCCAAAAAAAGGTACTCCTGCATCAAGGATGCCACAAGTTGAAGAAAAAATTAAAATCATTAGAGCTAATCAATTAAGAGAATTAGGAAAAAGTTTAAAATTAAAACACTTTAACTCAAAAGTTGGGAAAACTTCAAAAATACTGTTTGAAAGTAATCGACTAAGTTATTCAGACGATTTTTTAAAAGTATTTATTCCAGATATCAATACATATAAAAAAAATAAACTTAGAGGAAAGTTAGTAAAAGTAAAGTTTTATGATTACGATGACAAAGCAATTTTAGCTAAGTTAGTGTGATGGTTGTAAGTTGGATTAAAAATTTAAAAAAGAGTCTATCTAAATCTTCTTCAGTGATAGGAGAGGGAATCAAAAAAATTATAAAAAGTAAGAAGATTGATGATTCAACTTTAGAAGAACTCGAGAATCATTTAATTTCAACTGACATAGGAATAGCTTTTTCAGAAGAAATTATAACAGAAATCAAAAACAAAAAATACCTAGACACTAGTGTTGAGGCAATTAAAAAAATAATATTGAATTCAATAATTAAAGTTTTAAAACCACTAGAAAAGGAAGTTTTGATAGGTAAAATCAACACACACCCCTTTTTAATTTTAGTGGTTGGAGTTAATGGTGTTGGAAAAACTGCTACAGTCGGAAAATTAGCTTATAAATTTTCATCTCAAGGTAAAAAAGTAGGTATTGTTGCAGCTGATACTTTCAGAGCTGCTGCCGTTGAACAATTAGAAGTTTGGTCTAAAAGAACAAATTCAACTTTTTTTTCCTCTAGTATTGAAAACTCTGATCCTGCTTCACTTTCTTATTCATCATATCTAAAAGCACAAGAGCAAAAAATTGATATATTAATAATTGATACCGCAGGAAGATTACACAACAAATCTAATTTAATGGATCAACTTACAAAAATCATTAGAGTTTTAAAAAAAATTAATGCAAGTGCCCCTGAAGAGGTGATTTTAGTACTTGATGGAAATACAGGACAAAACTCAATAAAACAGGCTAGTGTTTTTAAAGAAATATGTGACATTAATAGTTTAATAATTTCAAAATTAGATGGCACAGCTAAGGGCGGTGCAGTTATTCCAATAGGTAAAATTTTAAAAATACCTATTATCGGTTTAGGAGTGGGTGAGCAAAAAGAAGATTTAGTAAAATTTGAAGCTGATGAGTTTGCTAAGGCATTATTAGATATTAATTAGCTTTTTCTATTCTCCATAAACTAGATTTGCTGTCATCTATTATAAAAAATATTTCACCTTTATGATTAATTTCTAAATCCCTTATTCTTCCAAAATTTTTATCAAGAATTAATTCTTTGCTTTGAATTCTATTATTTTTAATTTCGAGTCTTACAATATTTTCGATTTTTGTTGCAACAATTATTAAATCTCCTGACCATTCTTTAAAAACATCACCTTTGTAAAATGAAATATTACCAACTCCAATCGATGGAACCCAAGTAATAAAAAGCTTATCATATTTTTTTTTGAAAGGTTTATTACCGATTTTTTTACCTGAGTATTCTTTTCCTCCCCAAGCAATATTTTTCCAACCTAAGTTACCTCCAAAATTTACTGTTGCAATATTGTCACCGCCCATTGGACCATGTTGTGAAAAGTAAATATTTCCATCGTGAGGAGATTTAGAAATACCTTGAGGATTTCTTAAACCTATTTGAAAAATCTCTGGAAGCCAATTAGGATGGCCTGCGTATTTTGGGTTGTCTTCAGGTATTGATCCATCAATTTTTATTCTAATAATACTTCCTGGATGTTTGGTAGGATCTTGGGCGATCATGCCCTGATCTCTCTCACCAATACCTGCATACAAAAAATCATCTTCAATTATTATTCTAGAGCCCCAATGTTTATTATTATTAAATTTAGAATTAGATATAAAGAGAATCTCAAAGTTTTTGATTTCATTATCTACTAATTTTCCGCGACCAATAGCAGTACTTCCAGATTTCCCTTGTTTGGAGGCTTTAGTATTTGAATGCAAGTGACTGTAAGAAATATATACGTAACCATTATGATATAAAATGTCAAGCAAGCCTCCTTGTCCAAAGATCACTCTATTATTTAAATATTTTAAACTATTTATATCATGTTTAACTAAGGTTTTTTCACCACTATTTGTATTAACTTTAAATATTTTACCATTTTTCTCAGTAATCAAGAGAAAATTTTTATTTATAAATGTCATTCCCCAGGGATAATTAAAACCTTCAGAAACGCTAGTAACTTTTAACTTGGTTTTACTTGTTTTATATTTTTTGAAATCACTGTACAACTCTTTGGCTTCTATTATTTCTGAAAAGCACGCTAGAAAAATTAATAAAAATAAATTAATCCACATTTAATTTTCTCATCTGGTATTTTGACACACTATAAAGCAAAGTTAGAATTAAAAAATAACTTCCTTGCCACCAAGCAGCCCAAAATGAAAAATTTACCATTGACGCTGACCAAAAATACCCATTAAAAAAAAATATATAACTTTTACAATAAAAATTTAATTTTTTTACTAAAAAATAATTAGTAAAGAAAACTAGTAGCAA
The DNA here is from genome assembly GCA_902523675.1 of uncultured Alphaproteobacteria bacterium. Taxonomy (GTDB): domain Bacteria; phylum Pseudomonadota; class Alphaproteobacteria; order Methylaequorales; family Methylaequoraceae; genus SP4073. The sequence continues at coordinate 17,369 of CABZAL010000001.1, forward strand.
AAAGTTTAACAATCCAAAAATTCCGGTCTCAAGTAGTAATTCAAGAAAGAAATTATGAGGATGGCTAGGAATATAAGTCATGTCGCCTGTTAGAGCATGACCAATTATATCTTGGCTATTATTTAAAAAATTAGATGTGTCAGCCCCAACCCCAAAAAAAGGCTTTTTTTTAAATTCTAAAAAAGTAAACCCCCATATTATTTGACGATGTGCATCTAAGATATTAGTGGAAATTAAAAAACTTTCATTGTTTTCTATAACTTTTTCAACTTTAAAGGACAAACTATTAAATAAGCTTATAATCGCTACAAAAGTAACTATAACAAAGGTAAGAGCTACTTTTTTCTTATTCCTAGAGTTGTTAATAAACCAAAAAATTGACAACCCAACAAAACCTCCAATAATACCTAATAAAGCTGAGTTACAATTACTCAAAAAGATTACTGGAAAGATTAGAATAAGCATAATAAACGAAAAATAAGGTTTTTGATTTCTAGCTACACTTTCAAAAAATGGACATAAAAAAACTAATATAGTTAATAAATTAACAAACCCTTTATATTTTCTTATTTCATTATTAACTAAATATATGGTCTTAAAATTTGAAATGTTATAAAAAAATATTAATGAAACTGAAAAAAAAATTGAAATTATGAGAAAGTTTAAAGTCAGTGATAGTCTGTCATCTTTTTTTTTAAAAAAGGAAAAAAATAGATAGGAAATTAAAAAAAAAGAAAAAAAGTAAACCGTCACCAAGAATGATCGAAGAGGTAAAATCGAAAGAACTGAGCTTATGGAAAAAGACAAAAGAGTTAAAGAAAAATATGGAATTATGGGATTTTGATTAATAAATTTAAAAATGGAAAAACTTTTCTTTTTTTCTTCAATTAATATGAATATCAATGAAATTGCTATTGAAGCGCCATAGGCTAATGGTGTGTGAAGTCTTAAAGAAAAACTTATTCCTATCAAAATGCACGATATTTTTGCAATAGTAGTCATTGTATATTTAAGCTACTATAATTAATAAATAAATTTAAGATACAGAAAATTTTAAATGAGTTAATGTAAATTTAGGAGACAACTATAATGAATGTAGATTATTTCAAAAAATTACACGGGTATTTTCTCGAAGATATTTTTTTAGGACAAGAAGCTGACTTGATATCTATGGTAAAGGAAGAAGATATCGACACATTCTCAAGGGTTACTGGAGACATAAACCCAATTCATATAGATGATGAATTTGCAAAAAAATCAATTTTTAAAAAGAAAATTGCACATGGTTTTTTATCAGCTAGTTACATTTCAGCCGTAATTGGAACCAAGTTACCTGGACCAGGCTGTATTTATGTAAGACAATCTTTGCGATTTTTAGCCCCTGTCTTTCCTGGAGATGAAATTATTACTAAAGTAAAAGTAAAATCAATCACAATACCAAAAAAAAGAATTATATTGGAAACTTTTTGTAGTAAAAGTGAAAAAAAAGTTCTCGACGGAGAAGCAGAAATTTTGGTTAATTCAAAGAATTAATAATGGAGTTAGTTAATTTAAATCAAATTCCTAAAAGCGCATTACACTCTATTGTTGCAATTGGAAATTTTGATGGAGTGCATTTAGGGCATAGAAAAGTTATTAATAAGGCTAAAGAAATCTCAAATGCCCAAAAAAAAAAATTATCAATTGTTACTTTTGAACCACACCCAAAGTGTTTCTTTAAAAAAGAATTCAAAAAATTTAGGATTACACCTTTTAGAAAAAAATTTGAAGAAATAAAAAACCTTGGTGTTAATTATTATTTTAATTTTAAATTTACTCAAAATTTTTCTAAAATGTCTGCTGAAGAATTCATTGAAGACATTTTAATAAAAAAAATGAAAGTAAGTTACTTAATAACTGGGTTTGATTTTGTTTTTGGTCACAAACAATCCGGCACTGTTGAACTTTTAAATAAATATTCAATAAAACATAATAAATTTAACTTTATATCTGTAAACGAATTTAAAAAGCAAAATGTTAGAAATGTCTCATCCTCTGAAATTAGAACTTTTCTCAAGGAAGGTGATTTAAAAAACGCAAACCAAATTTTAGGAAGAGATTGGTCAATAATTTCAAGAGTTATAAAAGGAAAGGGCATCGGCAAGGATCTTGGATTTCCAACTGCAAATCTATTAATAAACAACTATTGCGAATTAAAATATGGGGTGTATGCTGTTGAGATCAATTTGAAAAATAATTTAAATAATTGTTTTTTTGGTATTGCAAATTATGGTATCAAACCAACATTTTCAAAATCTGAACCTGTATTAGAAATTCATTTTTTTGATTTTGATAAAAATATTTATTCAGAATTAATTGAAGTAACTTTTAAATTCTTTATAAGGGAAGAAAGAAAATTTGAGAATATTGAACAGTTAAAATCTCAAATAAGTAAAGACATATTAAATTGTAAAAAATACTTTAATGAAAAATCTTTCACAAACAATTAATTTACCAAATACTTCTTTTTCAATGAGAGCTAATTTGTCAAAAAACGAACCTAAGTGGATTCAGTTATGGAAGCAATTAGATATGGTAAATAAAATAAAAGAACTTAATAAAGGCAAAAAACCTTTTATTCTTCATGATGGTCCCCCTTACGCAAACGGAAATCTTCATTTAGGCCACGCTCTAAACAAGATTTTAAAGGATATTATTAATAGGTTTCATTTTAAGCTAGGTTTTGACGTTGATTATATTCCAGGATGGGATTGTCATGGTTTGCCCATTGAGTGGAAGATTGAAGAGAAGTATAAAAAAGCTGGGAAGAATAAGAATGAGATTAGTAATCTTAAATTTAGAGCTGAATGTAGAGACTTTGCAAAATCATGGATCGAAATCCAATCAAAAGAATTTGAAAGACTTGGTATTAATTGCGATTGGAAAAAAATTTATACTACAATGGCAAAAGACTCAGAAGGAATTATCGTAGCTGAACTATTAAAATGTTTTGAAGAAGGTAGACTTTATTTAGGTAATAAGCCGGTGATGTGGTCAGTTGTCGAGCAAACTGCTCTAGCAGAAGCAGAAGTTGAATATAAAGACAAGATGTCAAAATCAATTTATGTAAAATTCCCAGTTAAAGAGTTTTCGGATACAAATATTATTATTTGGACAACCACACCGTGGACATTACCAGGTAATAGAGCAATTGCTTTTGATAAAAATATAATCTACCAAAAAGTAGTTTTTAAAAATAATTACGAAAAATTTAATATATCAAAGGGAGAAAAGATACTTTTCTCTAAGAAGTTATTTAAATCGTTTTCAGAATTTAATGGACTTGAAAAATTTGAAATTGAAAAAGAATTTGAAGGAAAAAATTTAGAAGGACTTAATTGTTATCACCCGTTAAAAGATTTAGGATTTAATTTTGATGTACCTTTGTTATCCGGAGATCATGTAACAGAAGATACCGGTTCAGGATTTGTACACATAGCACCTGGGCATGGAATTGAAGATTTTGAATTAGGTAAAAAAAATAATATTTCTCCTCCAAAAATTGTAGCAGATGGAGGAATTTATTACGATGAAGTGCCATTTTTTTCGGGTGTGCATATTTTTAAAGCTGATAATTTAGTAGTAGAAGAATTAGAAAAAAAAAAAATGTTGATAGCTTCTAATGATTTTTCTCATAGTTATCCTCACTCATGGAGATCTAAAGCACCATTGATATATAGAACTACCTCGCAATGGTTTATTTCAATGACAGAAAAAAACCTAAGAGCAACCGCTCTTGATTCAATAGAGAATGTAAAATGGTACCCGCCATCAAGTAAAAATAGAATTAAGTCAATGATTGAGGATCGTCCTGATTGGTGTGTGTCAAGACAAAGATCCTGGGGTGTCCCAATTACTATAATTTTAGACAAAAAAAACAACAGACCTTTAGTAGATAGTGAGATTAATAAAAAAATTATAAAACTTATAAAAGAAAATGGAACAGATATTTGGTTTATGAAACCAGTAGATTTTTTTTTAACGAATAAATATAATCCAGAAAATTATGAAAAAGTTGAAGATATTTTAGATGTCTGGTTTGATTCAGGTTCAAGTCACGCCTTCGTTTTAAAAAAAAGGGGGATAAATGAAAAAGCTGATCTATATCTTGAAGGCTCTGATCAGCACAGAGGATGGTTTCAATCTTCTTTACTACAATCGTGTGCGAATTATGGGGATAGCCCTTATAAATCAGTTCTAACTCATGGTTTCGTACTTGATAGTAGTGGGAAAAAAATGTCAAAATCCCTTGGTAATGTAATTTCTCCAAATGATGTGATTAGTAAATATGGAGCAGATATACTCAGATTATGGGTCGCGACCACAAATTATAACGAAGACTTAAGAATAAGTTATGAAAGTTTGGATAGGCAAACAGAGACATACCGAAAGATAAGAAATTCCTTAAGATTTTTACTAGGTAACTTAAAGGACTGGAATGATAAAGAAAAAATTCAACATTCCAATTTGCCAGAATTAGAAAAATATATTCGCGCAAGATTATTTGAAATTAATACAAATTTTATTAAAAGTTTAAAAACTTATAACTTTTATAATGTTTATCAAATAGTTTCAAATTTTTGTAATAACGAACTTTCTTCTCTTTTTTTTGATATAAGAAAAGACACTTTATACTGTGATCATAAAGATTCCTTAAAAAGAAATTCAGCCAGAACAGTAATGGTAGATGTATTTAAAACTTTAATAAATTGGCTATCACCTGTTTTAGTTTTTACAAGTGAAGAAGCTTGGCAAACGTGGAAAGATGAAATTGATAACAGAGCCATTCAAAGCTGTCACTTTGAATTGTATGAAAACCCTCCAAGTGAATGGGAGGATAAAGATTTAATAACAAAATGGGATGAAATAATAAAAATTAAGAAGGCTGTTAATAACGCGATTGAAACCAAAAGGAACGAAAAATTAATTAAAACAAGTTTAGAATGTGAAGTTTCTATTTATTTCAATAAAAAAGAATACTTCCAAATACTAGAGGATCTAGACTTGAACGATTTTTTTATCACTTCTAAAACTAAAATAAGTCAAAAAAAAGAAGAGGACTTTGTGTGTTTTGAAGAGGATAAAAATATTTATGTAAAAGTTGAAAAGATTAATGGGAAAAAATGTGACCGCTGTTGGAAATTTTTCGACGAATTAAACAAAAATTTGATTTGCAATAGGTGTGATGAAGCCATTAAAATATCTTAATTTAAGAAAATCATTATTTCTTTTATTATCAATACTGTTATTTTTTTTTGATCAATTAACTAAATATTATGCAGTGTTAAACAGTGAGTTATTAATTTACGGTGTTAAAATTACGTCATTTTTAAATTTGGTCTATGTTATTAATAAAGGTATCAGCTTTGGTCTGTTGGCAGATTTTAATATTTCGTTTTATTTAGGAATTTTTTCATTTTTGGCATCTATTTTTATAATACTTTGGATGTTAAAAACAAAAAATATTTATGAGACTTTAGCATTGAGTATGATTTTAGGAGGAGCACTTGGAAATGGGTTTGATAGAATAAAAGATTCCTACGTTGTCGACTTTATTGATGTTCACATTGCAGATTATCACTGGCCGGCTTTTAATTTTGCAGATCTATGTATTTCGTTAGGTGCGATAATATATATAAGTTATAATTATTTATTTATTAATGAACGAAAAAAATAAATTATATACTTTGAAAATAGTTTAACAAATGTTATCTATAATATTATACTATATGTATTAACATATTGAAATTAAAAACAACATTTAGTGTTATTATTTTATGAACAAGCTTTTACCAACCTCATTTATATCAAATAAAAATAAAACCACTTTGCTGACAATAATTTTTACTCTTTGTCTGAATTCATGTTCTACAATTGAGTCTGGCTGGGACTCGATAACTAGTGCTGGTACTTATGTTTATGACTCAACAGTTGGACTCTTGGGGGACGAAGAGCCAGAAGAAAGTGAGGCTGTCGTAATTGAGGAAGTTTATGAAATTCCAGATTTTGATGTCCCAAATATGGAAGACAACTTTACCAATCAATTTAATAACCCGAATGAATTTAATATGCAAAATGCTCAAGTTCCTCAATTTTATGATCCAGTTTATAGAAGTGCAAGACAATATTATAGTGTAAGTCCCAATGGTTCGCCATTACCTGCACCACCACCACCACCATTTCCACAATATTCAATTGAACCTGATGAGGGATATTATGGATTTTCTCCTTCACAAAAATTTGGTTTGGGATCTCAAATAGCACCTTCCTACAATGAAAACCTAATTATTAATGATAAAATTAGTGGTAACATCTCGAGTAATCTGTCTGAAGAGGAAGAGATGGAGTTGTACGGGATAGAAAACGATTGCATAAGAGTAATAAATGATTATATGAACGGTGGATATAAATGTGATGATTTCGATTAGATTTTATATTAGGTTATTAATTTTCATTCCATGTCTTTTACTAGGATCATGCGAATCATTAAAAAACGTAACTGGTTTTTCAAAACCATCATTTGAAGATAACATCGCATCAGAAACACCTGAGTTGGTTTTACCACCGGACTTTGAGTCCAGGCCACGTGTTCAATCCAGAAACACATATAATAATGTTCAAGACAATCAAATTAATGATCAAGATTTTTTAATTCAAGACAGAAAAAGCACTGAAATGTTTGTAGTTCCAAAAGCTCATAATTTTGTTGCTCCTGAAGTAATTATTCCTTCGGCTAAATCTCCTTCAGATTCAATAGAAAAGTTTAGAAGAAATAAAAAGTTTTCTATTGGTCAATGGGTTTATTCTCAATCAGTTAACAATTTTAGAAATGGGAATCTATACTATAGACCAAACTATAATAAAGGGTATAACTTTTCAAGACGTTATATACCAGATTCTTATAGTAATTATACAGAATCTAATTACGGTAATAATTTACAAAGCAGAGAGATTTCTGATTTACCTAACCAAGAATTTCTTACTGGTGAAAATCTAATAAAAGATTTTGAAGAACTTCCAACAAACAAATAATTTACAATGAAACTGATTTTTTTTTTTTTGATTTTCTTTTCTTTCACTAGTTTAAAATCAAAACTTTTTGATGCAAAACAATTTAAATTAAAAAATGGTTTGCAAGTTATAGTAATTGAAAACTCAAGAGCACCAGTTGTGTCACAGATGATTTGGTACAATGTAGGATCCATAGATGAGAAATTTGGAAAAAGCGGTTTAGCTCATTTTTTAGAACATCTAATGTTCAAAGGTACAAAAAAGTATCCAAGCGGATACTATTCAAAATATATTTCTAAAAATGGCGGTACCGAAAACGCGTTTACAAGTTTTGATTACACTGCTTATTACCAAATTGTACCAACTGAACATTTAGAAAAAATTGTTGAACTAGAAGCAGATAGAATGACAAACCTAACTTTAACTGATGAACAAGTTGAAACTGAAAAAAAAGTTATTTTGGAAGAAAGATATCAAAGAATTGATAGCAAACCTTCAGCTATTCTTGATGAGTCAATTAGAAAAAGTTTATTTCCTAATCATACATATGGCACACCTATAATTGGTTGGGAACATGAAATAAAGGCATTAACAATTGATGATGTCAGAAAATTCTACAATGATTATTATAATCCAAAAAATGCGATTTTAATTTTCTCAGGTGATGTAAGTTTAAAAAAAGCAAAAGAATATTCAGAAAAATATTTTGGTAAAATTAAGGTTAAAAATCAAATTAATATTAATAGAATTAAATTAAATGACCCTATTTTAAGGACAAATATCAGGATCAATTATGATGACGAAAATGTTAAACAGAAAATTTGGAAACGTTCATTTAAAACTAGTTCATACAAAGAATCTATAAAAAATGGAATCGCATTAGACTTGGGACTAAAAATTCTTACTGGAGGATCAACTAGTATATTATACAGAGAATTAGTTGAAAAAAAGAAGTTAGTTTCATCTATTGGTGGATACTATCAAGGCATGTCAAGAGATAAGGCAACTGTAAATTTTTATGCTATTCCTAATGAAAATGTTGAAATTTCTAATTTAGAAAAACAAATTTACGAAATTATGAAAAAATCTGTAGTTAATGGAATTACTGAAGATAGATTTATTCTTCAAAAAAAAAAATATGAACATGAATCTATTTATCTTAGAGATAGTATTTTTCAACCTGCTCAAATAATTGGTGAAGCATTGTCTATTGGAATTGCGTTGGAAGAAATCGAGAGTTGGGATGAATTTTTGAATGAGATAACTATTGAAGACGTAAAAAATGAACTCAAGAAATTCATTAAAAATAATAATTACGTAACTGGATTGCTTGGATAAAATGATAATATATGTTTTTCTATTCTTTTTTTTGAATTCTATAAATCTTTTAGCTTTAGATGTTGAAGAAATTGTATCTGAAAGAAACGTTAAAGCTTGGATAGTTGAAGATAATTCAGTCCCTATCATTAGCATGAACCTTACTTTTAAGGGTGGGGCTTATTTTGATGCTTTTGGCAAAGAAGGGACTTCGACGTTCGTAGCAGCTTTATTGGATGAGGGTGCAGGAAGTCTTACTAGTAAGGAATTCAAAGACGAAATGAGTAAGCTAGGAATGAAACTTGATTTTAGATCCTCTAAAGATGAACTTTCGGTATCTTTTCAGACAATATCCAAAAATAAAAAAAAAAGTTTTAAACTTATGAGGAGTGCTTTAATAGAACCTCGATTTGATTTCGAAGAGATTGAGAAAATTAGAAATCAAATCATCTCAAGTATAAAGATTAATGAATCAAATCTTCGATCTTTTTCTTCTCAACAATTTGAAAAAAACTTTTATTTAGATCACAAGTTTTCGAGAAATGTAGAGGGTTCTTTGAAGTCGATTAAAGATATAAAAAAAACTGATCTTGAGGAATACAAAAGAAAAAATTTTACTAAGTCAAATTTAATAGTTGGTGTTTCTGGAGATATATCAAAATCAGAAATGAAAGAACAATTAGATGTGATATTTGGAGATCTACCTAAAGGAGATGAAAAGAATTTTTTCATAAATGGAATAAAAGATGTAAGAGCCGGAGAATTAAAGATACAGAAGAAATCGCCTCAAACCTCAGTTATTTTTGGGCACAATGGTTTTCACAGAAATGATGAAAAATACTTTGCTGCACGAATTGCAAATTATGTATTAGGTGGTGGTGGTTTTCAATCTAAACTTTACAAAAAGATAAGAGAAGAAAACGGGTTGGTTTATTCAATTTATTCTTACTTGCTTCCAAATGCAGCTGGAGGAATTATTCTTGGAGGATTTCAAACAAAAAATGAAAATGTTCATACGACACTTGATCTACTTAAAAAGGAGTGGTTGCATATAAAAGAAAAGGGAATAACCCAAGAAGAATTAAATAACGCAAAATCATATTTTATTGGATCATTCTCAAGAAGTTTTTCAAGTACAAAATCTATTGCTGCATTATTAAACACCGTTCAAACATACAAACTTGGAATTGACTATTTCGATAGACGTTCAAAAATTATTGAAGATCTAACCTTGTCATTTGTGAATAAAGTTTGTAAAGATTTTTTTAGACCAAACGAATTATTCTTTACAATCGTTGGAGACATTTCTTGATGAGATATGAGCAAAACTTTTATAATATTAATTACAAAATTACTAAATCGGAAAAAAATAAATTAAAAAAAACTTTTATAAAAATAAATGAATCAATTGAAAAATTAAATCTACCTTGTTTATCGATTGTTAAAAATAACTCTTATCTTAAAGAAATAAGAGATATGACAAAAAAATATGGAAAATTTAAGAATATTCTTATCTGTGGAACCGGAGGTTCAAGTTTGGGAGGTAAAACTCTATGCGAACTAAATAAAACCAAAAATTTGAATAAAAAAATTCCAAATTTGTATTTTATCGAAAACGTAGACCCAGCGCCTATACTAAATATTTTAGATAATATAGATTTGGAAAAAACTGCAACTATTGTTATTTCTAAATCTGGGGAAACAATTGAAACATTATGTCAATTTTTCTTAATATATAACTTTTATAAAAAAAAAAGAAAAAGTTTAAAATCCAAACTTTTAGTTATCACAGAAAATAAAATAAGTACGTTAAAAAAGATATATGAAGAAACAAATTGTGACTATCTGATTCATGATAACAAAATAGGTGGTCGTTTTTCTGTATTTTCAAATGTGGCTCTTTTACCAGCCTTGCTCTCCTCAGTTGATATCGATGGTATTATTAGCGGAGGAAAAGAGGTTCTTGACGATTTTCAAAATTCTAAGGATTTGTTTTCAATAAAACCGATCCTATCAGCTTATTACAGTTTTAAACTTATGCGTTCAAAGTTTAAACAATTTGTATTAATGCCTTATTCAGATGCACTAGTTAATTTTTCTTTATGGTATAGGCAACTTTGGGGAGAAAGCATTGGAAAAGAAGGAAAGGGGTCAACTCCAATAAATGCAATCGGAACTATTGATCAACATAGTCAATTACAGCTTTATTTAGATGGTCCAAAAGATAAGTTTATAAGTATTGTTGGAATTAATCGTTATTGTAGAAGTTTAAGTCTAAAAACAAAGCTTTCAAAACAATTTGTATATTCACCATTAGATAAGAAGACTATGGAGAGCCTGTTTAAGGCAGAACAGAAAGCTACTTTTGATACAATCAAAAAAAAAAAAATTCCATTAAGAAAAATCGACGTTGATTTTTTAGATGAAATTAGTTTAGGATCATTGTTAATGCATTTTTTTTTAGAAACAATTTTTACTTCTTATCTATTAAATATCAACCCATTTGATCAGCCTGCGGTTGAGGAAGGAAAAATTCTTACGAAAAAATATCTTAAAGATGAATGAAATAAAAGAATTATCTCAAGAGTTAATAAATAAAATATCTGCAGGAGAAGTTATTGAAAGACCATCATCAGTTGTAAAAGAATTGGTTGAAAACAGCATCGATGCGAAATCTTCTATTATTGATATACATATAAGAAATGGTGGAAAGACCGAGATTAGAGTTTCAGACAATGGAGTTGGTATAAATTCAAAAGATGTGAAATTAGCATTCAAAAGACACGCCACATCAAAGTTATCAGATCATAACCTTCTAAAAATAAGTACTTTAGGTTTCAGAGGTGAGGCACTATCTTCTATCGCATCAATATCTAGAATGAAAATATATACAAGTATATCTGATATAGCTGATGGAAAAAGTTTTGAGGTTAACTCTGGACTAATTGGGGAACTAAAGCCATCACCAAGGAAAATAGGAACGACTATTGAAGTTAATGAATTGTTTTACTCTACTCCAGCAAGGTTAAAGTTCTTAAAAACTGAGAATTATGAAACTTTATTAATTAAGCAGTGTATTCAAAAATTAGCACTTTCAAACCCTGATATTGAATTTAATTTTTATAGTAATGAGAAAAAAATAATATCTTCTTTAGCATCTAAGAATCTTAATTTTAATAAAAAGTTAGAACATAGGATTGTATCATTATTTGGATCTGAGTTTTTTAAAAATTTAATATGGTTTAATGAAAAAATTGACTGTTATAATTTTTTTGGCTTCATAGGTCTTCCAACCTTTCATCATTCAAATAGTGCAAAGCAATTTACTTTCGTCAACAAAAGACCAATTCATGATAGATATTTATATAATTCAATTAAAGCAGCTTATAAAGATTTCTTATCGTATGATAGATTCCCTCAAGTAGTTCTTTTTATAAATTCTCCTTTAGAGGACGTTGATATAAATGTGCATCCGACGAAAAATGAAGTTCGTTTTAAAAATATGCAAAATCTTAGATCTTTACTAATAAGATCAATTAAAAAAGGTTTAGAATCAGCAGGACATAAATCGAGTACTATTAACACTCTCAAGACTCTAGATACTATAAATAAAAATAATTTAAATTTTATGACAAAAAAGGTTGACGATCCCTTTTTATCTAACAACTATTTTAATAAAGAAAATAGTACAAATTTAACAGAAGAAATTTGTCAAGATTATCCTTTGGGTCTAGCAAAAAGTCAATTCCACGAAACTTATATTATTTCACAAACAAAAAATGGTATTGTGATAATCGATCAGCATGCTGCACATGAAAGGATAGTTTATGAAAAATTAAAAAAAAATTATAATCAAAATAATTTAGAAACCCAAATATTGTTAATACCTGAAATCATAGAAGTTATTTCTGAGGAACTCGATATACTTTTAAATCATCGAGATTTTCTAGCTAGATATAGTTTATTAATTGAAAAGTTTTCGAATGAATCCATTATAGTCAGAGAAGTTCCATTAATACTAATAAATTGCAATATAAGTCTGCTTATGAAGGATATAATTTCTGATTTAATTGAAATTGGTGATAGTCAAATTTTAGAAACAAATATTAATAAGATATGTTCTTCAATGGCTTGTCATGGTTCAATTAGAGCTGGTAGGCAAATGTATCAAGATGAAATGAATAAGCTTCTGAGGGAAATGGAATCTACACCTTACTCAGGCCAATGTAATCATGGCAGACCTACCTACATAGAACTCAATTTAAATCAAATTGAAAGTCTGTTTGGAAGAAAATAACTAATTTATTTTAATGAAAGAAAATTTAGAATTACCATTTTTCTTAATTTTCATTAAACTTACGACGCTATCTTCAGAAATGTCTTCTTTTTTAAACGTTTCCACAACACCAATAGAACCTGTATTTATAAGTTTACAAAAAACAAGATTGGAAATTACATGATTACTGATAGTTTTTATGTATGGAGCATCAAGAAAAAAAATATCAAATTTCTTACTAATTTTTACTTTTTTAGTTAAGTCAAGTTTATAAAAATTACATTGCGATAAAATATTTAAATTTTTGCAATTTTCTTTAGTAATTCTTAGAGAGTTTTCGGAATTATCAATGAATGTTACAAATTTTGCTCCCCTTGATATTGTTTCAATTCCCAGAGATCCAGTTCCACAAAAACCGTCAAGAACATTTGAATCACTAAATGAAGTATTTTCCTTAATTAAAATAGATTCTAGCGTGCTAAAAATCATTTCTTTTGCACGATAAGAGGTAGGTCGTACTTTTAATTTACCTGGACTAATTATTTTACTTTTTTTAAGTCTACCTGAAATAATTCTCACTTTTAAAACCTAACTCTTTGAGTTTCTTTTTAAGAACAATTTTGTTAATTTCAAGAACATTATTTAATTTTAATTTATTAATTTTAAAAGGGCCAAATTGAATTCTTTTAAGTTGTTTAATCTTAAGTTTATAAAAACTACAAATTTTTCTAATTTCCCTGTTTTTTCCCTCTATTAAGGTAAATTTTAAAATACTATTTTTGTTTTCTTTAATTATTTTTAAATTTATTGATTTATAGTTCACTCCCTCAATCTCCACTCCTTTTCTTAAGGCATTAATATCTAGGTTTTTGACATCTCCTTTAACTGTCACCAAATATTTTCTAACAATTTTATTTTTAGGGTTTTCTAAGAAAGATGAAAATTCTGAATTGTTTGTTAATAGTAATAATCCCTCTGAATTTAAATCTAACCTACCAATAGAAACAACCCTTGGTAAATATTCTGGAAGCACATCAAATATTCTTTTTTTTCCGTACTGGTTACTATTGGAGCATATCAGACCAATAGATTTATTAAAGCTCCAAACCCTTATTGGAGGAATAACGATATTTTTTTTTTGAATACTAATTTTATTAATTTTGTCTATACTTATAATGTGATTTTTGTAAATCGAACCATCTACAAAAACCTCTCCTTGATCTATTAATTTTTCAGCTTCTCTTCTTGAACAAAAGCCTGAACGAGATATTACTTTTACTAATCTTACAATTTTATTTTTCAATTTTTTTTGCTGATTCAATTAGAGAGGAGAATATTTTTTCATCAGAATCGTCAATAAGAAATTCTGGGTGCCATTGAACACCAAGACAAAAATCTAGCTCTGTAAATTCTATTCCTTCAATTATTCCATCTGGTGCAGTGGCATTTATAACTACATTTTTTGCAACTGTTTTAACAGATTGGTGATGCGCAGAATTAACATACATTTTTTTCTTTTTAGTTATTGAAAATAATTTACTTTCTTTGATTATGTTTACCCAATGACTAGCTTGATCCCTTGGATTTTCTTGCTCATGAGCAATATTTGTCTTATATTCATCGGGAATATGTTGAAATAGTGAACCACCAAGAATTACATTTAAAAGTTGTTGACCCCCGCAGATTCCAAGCAAAGGAATTTTTTTTTTCATTGCTGATTCAGTTATTTTTAATTCAAAATTTGTTCTTTCTGGTTTAAGGATGACATTAGGATTTATATCTTTTTCTCCATAAAGATTAGGATCAACATCAAAATCTCCTCCAGTGATAATTAAACCGTTTATTATTTCAAGATAGTTATCAATTCTATTTTCAATATGAGGTAGAAAAATAGGAACACCACTACATAATGTTACGCATTCAGCATAATTTTTTCTTGCCGCATACCACGGAAAATTAGAATAAGTTTTTTTATTCTCTTGATCAAGTGTTATTCCAATAATAGGTTGATACATAAAAAAAGAATTTGTTATAGTTTAAATTAGCATATGCTTAATAAATGTAAAATTACTATTCACGATATCTCAATTATTGTTATTATAAAAAAAACTTTTACATCTATAAAGATTTGGAAGACATTTTCATATACTTCAATTAATAAAAAATGGGATGATGAGAACTATTTTCGGTTTGATATCAATTGTCCACTAGAATGTGACGCAAAATCTGTTATTGAATTAGGAGATATTGTTTTTTGGCCAGAAGGCAAATGTATTGCACTTGGATATGGTCCAACAGCAATATCGAAAGGTCAAGAGATTAGGTTGATTTCAAAATACAACATTAGGGGGAAGTCGACCTTCAATATGCACAGGCTTAAAAAGTTTTCAGGATAAGAAAAATTAAAGATTGAGAGATTATAAAATTAATAAATTACAATATATAAAAGATCCTATGTCATTAGCATTAAAATTAGCGAAAAGTTGCGATGATTCAAATGATGTTCCGGTCGGCTGTGTGATAGTTAATGAAGATTCAAAGCTTATTAGCTGTGCCAGAAATTCAGTAGTTAAAAATAAAGATGCAACTGCACATGCAGAAATATTAGCAATAAGATCTGCTTGTGATTTCTTAAAATCTTATAGATTATTAGATTACATATTGTATGTAACTCTTGAACCATGTGCAATGTGTGAAGCAGCAATTCATCAATCAAAAATAAAGAAAGTTTTTTTTGGAGCTTACAATCAAAATTTCAAACAAATACAAAAAAACATCAAAAAAAAATACCTTTTTTCTCAAAAACAATCTCATTATTTTGGTGGTTTTAGTGAATATCAAAGTTTAAGACTCATTAAAAAGTTTTTTAAAGAAAAGAGACCTTAAATTTAAAAATTATTTACCAATATCCTTCCTAAAAAAACCGTTTTCCCAATTTAATTTTTTTAAAACACTATAAACTCGTTTTCTTGCGATTTTAATACTTTTACCCATTGCTGTGATTGTTAACACTCTACCACCAGATGAGAATATTTTATCCATATTTTTTTTTGTTCCTGAATGAAAAATTTCTATACCATCTTCTTTTTGAATTTTATTCAAATTTTTTATCAAAATATTTTTCTTAAATTTAAAAGGGTACCCTTTTGATGTCAACACAACACATAAACATGGATCTGCTATCTTTTTTAGTTTTGATAGATTAAGCTTATCATTTGAAACATTTTTAAAGTCTTTTATGATGTCAGATTTATATCTTCTCATTATTACTTGGCATTCAGGATCTCCAAACCTTACATTATACTCAATAACTTTGGGTCCATTGTTTGTAATAATTAAGCCTAAAAATAAAACACCTCTGTAGGTAATGTTACTTTTTTTAAGTCCGTGAAAAGTTGGATCTATTATTTCCTTTAAAATCTTTTTTTCAATTTTTGAGTTAATTTTGTTCGAAGGTGTAAATGCGCCCATACCTCCAGTATTTGGACCTTTTTCTCCATCAAAGAGTTTTTTATGGTCAAGAGCATAATCAATTGGTAAATAGTTTTTTTTATCAATATAGATGAAATAACTAATTTCAAATCCTTCTAAATATTCCTCAATTAAAATTTGATTTCCTGCATTTCCGAATTTTTTTTGTATCAAAATCTCATAACAGTTTTTAATTGCCTCATCGGGTTTTGCGGAAATTAGTACTCCTTTGCCAGCTGCTAATCCACTTACCTTGATGACAAAAGGACCTTTGTTACTATAGATGTATTGTTTAGCTTTTTCAAAATTAGTAAATTTGCTGTATTTGGCAGTTGGAATATTAAATTTTTTCATAAATTGTTTTGAAAAAACTTTAGATGTTTCAAGTTTGGAGGCTTGTTTCGATGGTCCAAAAACAGCAATATTTTTTTTTATTAGATAATCACTTAAACCTTGTTCAAGATAAGTCTCTGGACCAATGACAACGAAATCAATTAAATATTTAATACAAAATTTATAAATATCTAATTTTTTTCTTGGATCAATTGCAAAACATTTTGCCATTGAGGAAATTCCACCATTACCAGGTATACAGTAAAGATTTTTACATTTAGGTGATTGCTTTATTTTCCAACATAAAGCATGCTCACGACCACCGCTACCTAAAACAAGAATATTCAAAAAATTCCTTTTACTTTATTAATTTAATCATTCAATATAATCCTACATGGATTATATGAATAATATTAAAGAGTATACAGTATCAGAACTTAATCATTCTATAAAAAAAGTTATGGAAGGAAATTTTAATTTTTTAAAAGTTAAGGGTGAAATATCTCAAATAAAAAAACATAACTCTGGGCATATTTATTTGACATTAAAAGACCATGAAGAAACCATCTCGTGTGTATGTTGGAGGACTAATGTAAGATCGCTTAATTCTATCCCTTCAGAAGGACAAAATGTTGAAATAACCGGAAAAGTATCTGTTTATTCACCTCAATCAAAGTATCAAATAATAATAGATAAAATGGAAGATGAGGGTGAAGGGACAATATTAAAAAGATTAGAGATTTTGAAAAAAAAATTATTAACAGAAGGTTTATTTGAAAAAAAATATAAAATTAACTTACCTTTGATTCCTAAAAAAATTGGTGTAATAACTTCAGAATCTGGAGCAGTTTTTAGAGACATTGTTCACAGAATAGAAAATAGATTTCCAACAAATTTAATTTTGTTTCCTGTAAATGTTCAAGGAAGAGAATGTGTAAGTCAAATAATAAATATGTTAGAGATTATAGAAGAAAGTGACTTTGGATTAGATTTAATTATACTGGCAAGAGGAGGAGGTAGCATTGAAGATTTGATGCCTTTTAATGATGAAATGTTGGTTAGAAAAATATACAAATTTCAGATACCAATAATTTCCGCTATCGGCCACGAAACTGATACAACATTATGCGACTTTGTTTCAGACTTAAGAGCTCCCACACCAACAGCAGCAGCAGAGTTTGCTGTCCCCGTGAAAGAAGAGTACGATTTTAAACTTAGACAAATTTCACTAAATTTAATTAAATTAATAAGAAGGAAATTTGCGTTTCAGCAAAAGGATTTAAAGAATATTTCTCTTCAATTGACTACTCCAAATGCAATTATTGAAAAAAATTATCAAACCTTAGATTTAATTGAGGTAAAGTTGAAAAATTTCTTAATTTCAATTTTTAAAGCAAAACAAGCAAAGCTTAAAATATTTTCAGATTATTTGAAATTTTATGACTTTAAAAATAAATTCCTTTTAATTTCTGAAAAAATAAAAAATATTAATTTGCTCTCCTTAATTACTGAAAAGGCTGAGTTGTACAAATTGAAGATAAATGAGAAGAAAAAATTATTAAATTCTCTATCATATAAAAAAGTCTTAAGAAGAGGATTTAGTGTTGTAAGAAAAAAAAATAAAATCATAAAAAATAGTCATGGAATAGATAAAGGTGACATTGTTTCAATTGAGTTTAGTGATAATAAAATTGATGCTAAAAAAATATAATTTTATTTTTATTCTCATTTTCTTTTTTTCTAATTGGATTAGAGCAGATGAAATTAATTTTTTCAAAAAAATTCGAGGTTGTTTTTGCACAGGAGGTTTGATTGTTGGCAAAGTCGATAGAAGTGACAAAATATTAATTGATGGAAAATCTACAAAAATCTCTAAAGATGGTTATTTTGTTTTTGGTTTTGGCAGAAACTATCAAAATTCTGTAAATTTTAGTGTCAATGGTCGGAAATATACTCGTAACATCGAAAAAAAAAAATATAAAGTAGAAAGAATAAATAATTTACCAAAAAGGAAAGTTGAACCATCAAAAGATGATCTTGATCAGATCATTAAGGATCAAAAAAAAATAAAATTAGCAAAAAAAAATTCAATAAATAGAAAAATTTTCTCAAATAAATTTAGATTGCCCGTGGAAGGAAGAATCTCTGGGGTTTACGGTAGTCAAAGAATTTTAAATAAAATACCAAAAAGACCTCATTATGGATTAGACATAGCTGCACCAAAAGGAAAAAAAATTTTCGCACCTAATAATGGTGTGGTTACCATGTCAGCTAAGAATATGTTTTTTACAGGTAATACTGTTATTCTAGACCACGGATTAGGCTTAATATCTATTTTTGCACATTTGGAAGATATTTTTGTTGAAGTTGGTGAGGCCGTGGAAGTTGGAAAATTGATAGCATCGGTAGGCATGACTGGCAGGGCAACTGGACCACATTTACATTGGGGTATGTATTTATCAAATATTCCAATAGACCCAATGTTAGTTGTAGAGGCAAATCTATTTTAATTTGTTATTTAGAAATTTTAAAAATTGATCTTTATTTTTAAAATCGATATTTAAATTCGCAACTATTATTTTATCTTTATATTTTTTTTCAATTTTCACAAAATCTTTTAATGTTGTTACTAAATCAATTTTTTCATTTTCTGCAATTTTAATAATTTTTTCAATTTCCGAATTATAGAAATGGTGATGATCAGGGAACAATCTTTTTTTTTTAATAATTAAACCAAAATCCTCGAGCCCTTTAAAAAAACTTTCAGGATTCCCTAGTCCACAAAAAGCAAAGATTTTTCTTTTTGGTTTTTTGTTAAAACTTATTCTTTTGTTAGCAAAAAAAACAGGTAAAGAATTAGGAAGCTTTAAACTTGAATTTCTATTTTCATTATCAATACATATAACTGCATCAGCTCTATATAGTCCATCTTCAATTTTTTCTCTTAGAGGTCCAGCAGGAAGTAATTTTTCGTTTCCAAACATTCTGTCAGATTCAAAAACTAGAATAGAAATATCTTTTTTAATATTTTTACTTTGAAAGCCATCATCTAAAATAATTAAATCAGACTTTAATTTTTCACATAATAAAGCTCCCTCTTTTCTATTTTTAGCTATGCATATTTTTCCATACATTTTATGAACGCAAGCTTCATCCCCTACTTCTTTAGCAGTATCATACTTTGAAACAATTTTAGGTTTTCTGTTTAAGCTTTTATACCCACGAGATAATACAAAAATATTTTTATAATTTTTTGATAATAATTTTCTCACTGCAATTGTGACTGAAGTTTTTCCAGATCCACCAACACTCAAATTACCAATGCATATTGTTGGAGTTTTTATTCTAATTTCCTTTTCAAGACATCTTTTTAACAAATGTCCTTGATAATAAATATACGCTAAGGGCGAAAGAATAATTGATAAAATATGGTTTTTTTTAAACCAAAAACTTGGTGTTTTAATCATTTCAAATGATTTTTAAAAAAAATATTTAATTCTGTCCAAATAGCGTTTGCTTCCTGTTTTTCTTTTAAACAAAAAGTGTTTAAATTTAAACTTAATTTTTCCATTTTTTTAGGGTTTGTCATCAGATCCTTAATGATTTCTTCAATAGATGTTGTTGAATCTGTTTTGATGGCCGCTTGGTTCTTTAATAGATTGTCGGTAATCCTTTTGAAGTTTTGCATATAGGGACCAAAAATTAATGCACAATTAAAATGTGAGGGTTCAATTGGATTTTGTCCTCCATGATTAACGTAGGAGCCACCCATTATTACAATTTTAGCGATGTAAAAGAATAATGAAATCTCTCCTATGGTATCAGCCAAATAACAAAAAGTTTCTTTTTCTATAATTTCTTTCTTGGACCTAACCTTAAAATTAATTTTTTCAGAATATAAATAATTTTGAATTTCTGATGACCTATTTACATGCCTAGGTACAATAATAAAAAGCAAATCATTAAAAGTTTTGCTTAATTTTTTTATTTTTGAAACTATTAATTTTTCTTCGCCTTGATGACTACTCGCCAGTAAAATAACTCTTCTTTTTGAGATCATTTTTTTTAAATTTAATAATTCATTTTTATTAATGGGTAATTTTTGGGAAAGAAATTTTAGATTGCCGACATTTTTTATATTTTTGATATTAAATTTGTTTAACATTTTTTGTGTTTCATTATCTTGAACTAGAAAAAGGTTAAAACTATTCAGAAGTTTTTGAGTAGTTTTTTTTATAAGATTCCATTTTTGGTAAGTTTTTTTGGAAATTCTAGCATTAATAACAATTGAAGGAATTTTATTCTTTTTAGCTCTAAAAATTAAATTTGGCCAAAATTCTGATTCAACAAAAATTATTAAATCAGGAGCCCAATATTCGTAAAATTTCTTTGCAATAAAATCTATGTCTAAGGGTGAAAATTGATGGACAAATTTTTCTGAAGGTCTTTTTTGCAAAATTTTAAAGGAGGATACAGTGCTTGTTGTTACTAAAACATTATATTTTGGAAAATTAGAGTTAATTTTTTTTATAATTGGCAATACTGAAAGTGATTCTCCAATACTTGAAGCATTAAACCAAATTAATTTTCCTTTGGGTCGTTTTTTTGAAAAAAAACCTATTTTTTCCATAATGCTTTTTTTAGTTTCTTTTTTTCTAATTAACCTTAAAAAAAAAAAAATTATGATCGGAGCTGAAAAAATAAATGTGAAAAATTTGTAAATATTATAAAACATTAAAACTTATCAACTAGAAAGGTTGTCGGCAAGAGTGGTTATTCTTTTTAACTCCTGCTCCAGTTGTTTTTTTTTACTTTCAATTAAATCCTCTTTTTTGAAGTATATTGGATTTCCCCATACAACTACAATTTTATTAAATGGATACACAAAGTTAAATTTATCCCAAGAATTAAAAGATCTTTTATATTTTGCTCCTAAACTTAAAGTAATAATTGGTGTTTTAGTTTTTTTAGCCAATGATATTAAACCCTCCTTAACTTCTTGATTTGGTCCTCTTGGTCCATCAGGGGTGATACCAACTATATGATTATTATTAAGTTTTTGAATAATATTTTTCACAGATGAAATTTTTGTATTAGATGAAGAGCCCGTTATAGTTTCAATACCAAAATATCTAACCGTTTTCGAGATTAATTTACCATCTCTGTGTGCAGATATTAACATGAAAATTTTTTTTTTAAAATACCAGCAAAATGGCATCATTAGTAATCTTCCATGCCAAAAACATACTATAAAGCTCTTTTTTTGTGATATTAAGGCTTCTATATTTGAACCCTCTTTCACAATCCATTTAGAAGTATGAAAACATATTTTCATGTACACACAGATAACCCAGCTTAAAAACAATCTAACATTTTCACTTTTAATGAACTTTTTTATCATCACTCTCAACTTTAAATTGAATCTCATAAAGGTTTTTATAAATTCCTGATCTAGATATTAATTTTTCGTGCGAACCGCGGTCCAAAATTTTTCCTTTTTCCAATACAACTATCTCATCTGCATCATTAATAGTTGACAATCTATGCGCAATTACAAGAGATGTTTTTCCAACTAATAATTTTTTTAATGCTTTTTGTATTTTTTCTTCAGAAACTGAATCAAGTGATGATGTTGCTTCATCTAACAGCAGGAATGGTGAATTCTTTAGAAAGGCTCTTGCAATTGCGATCCTCTGTCTTTGTCCTCCAGAGAGCTTAACACCGTTTTCGCCTATCTCTGTATTAATTCCATTAGGGAATTTTTTTATAAATTCTTCGCATCCAGAGTTCTTACAAATTTCTTTTAGTTTACTCTCAGAAACAGATTGAGTTCCATAAATTATGTTGTATTTTATTGATCCATCAAAAAGAATTATGTCTTGACTGACAAGAGAAATCAAATTTCTTAACGTGGAAATTTTTATATTCTTTATGTCAACATCGTTTAAAAAAATACTTCCTTTTTGAGGTTGATAAAATCTTGGTATCAAATTGAGCAAAGTAGTTTTTCCGGCTCCTGAGTGTCCAACTAAAGCAATCTTTTTCCCATGCGGAATTATAAGACTACAATTATCCAGTATTTTATTTTTTGAATTTTTGTATCTAAAGCTTACATTTTTGAATATTATGCTTTTCTTTTTTTCATTGAGTATATTCCTATTTGGGATTATTTTTTCATCAGTAATTTCAGGACATATGTCAATAACAGAAAATATTCTTTGAGCTGATGCCATAGCAGTTTGCAAAGTAGCGTTAAGACTTGCAATTGATTTTACTGGTTGATAAGCCATAATAAGTGCCGTCATAAAAGAAAAAAATGTCCCGGGTGTGGTCTCTCCTGAGATCACCTGATTTCCTCCAATCCAAATTACTGATGCTATTGCTATTCCACCTAAAGTTTCCATTAAAGGTCTGGCTACTGAACTAACTTTATTAGATTTGTATGTAAGTTTAAATATTTTTTCTATGGAGAAATTTATATTTTTTTCTTCGTATTTTTCTGTGTTAAATGATTTAATAGTTTTAATTCCTGAGAATACTTGATTTAACTTAGAAGTTAAGTCACCAAAACCAACTTGGGTTTGTGTAGAGATTTTTCTAATTCTTTTTCCAATTTTTACAATCGGAAAAATAGAAATTGGAAAAACGATAAATGCCATTAGAGCTAATTTCCAATCATGATAAAACATTACAGAAATAAGAAAAAAAATTGTTAAAAAATCTTTAACAATATTTGTCAAAACATTATGAACACCTCTAGTTAATGAACCTACATCTGATATAAATCTTGATATCAGTGTTCCTGAATTTGTTTCGTTAAAAAACGAAAGATCACACTTCATCATTGTTCTGAACATTTCAGACTGAACATCTGCAACAATTCTAAA
Organism: uncultured Alphaproteobacteria bacterium; assembly: GCA_902523675.1. Taxonomy (GTDB): domain Bacteria; phylum Pseudomonadota; class Alphaproteobacteria; order Methylaequorales; family Methylaequoraceae; genus SP4073. The sequence goes on from CABZAL010000001.1 coordinate 40,703, forward strand.
ACCAATAAAATTCATTAATATTGATTGAAAGTAAGATGCAGCACCTTTTGACATTGAAATTATTAAAATAGCAATTGGAAGAATGACTAGCATCCGAGCATTTTTTTCTAAAAATATTTCGTCTAAAACTGGTTGCATAATCCAAGCATGAATCGCTGTTGAGGCTGATACGATTACCATACAAAAGAGTGCAAGTAGTAATTTAAAATAGTGTTTTTTTACATATTTTTTTATTAATCTTTTTAATAAAAATTTTGTTGAGTTTTGATTTATCTCTTTATTTTTCATTGGCCTTGATATTCTCTATCATTTTCCTCTGAATTCTCAGATTTGAAGCAATAATTGATGGAATTTCAAGACTATCAGTATTGTAGATTATTGGCTTACCACTTTTTTCGGTAATTACTCCTCCAGCTTCTTCTACAATTAATGCACCAGCAGCAAGATCCCAATCACTTTTTTTCGTTAAACTCAGAGCGATATCAATTTCACCTTTAGCGACTAAAGCGATTTTATATGCTATTGAACCCATTCTTGTAATTTTTAAATTTTTTAAACTAGGGAATTCCTTTAAATTTTCAAATTCTGAATTACTAATCCCTAAATTACATTCTTTAATATTAATTTTGTTATTTACTTTTATTTTTTTATCATTACAAAAAGCACCATTTTTTTTTTCTGCATAAAAAAGTTCTTCAGTTTTAGGATTGTATATTATTCCAAAAATAGGATTAGATTTATAAACTAAGGCAAGAGATATTGTATACTCTGACTTACCACTTAAAAATGATCGAGTTCCATCAATTGGGTCTAAACACCAAAAGTTTTTTTTCGTATTTCTTGAACCATCATCTAAAGTTTCTTCGGATAACCAACCAAAATCCGGATATTTTTTCAGAAGAAAACTCTTTAAATAATTATTAATTTTTATGTCGGCATCTGTTACAGGTTGATTTTTTGATTTGTACCAAAAATTAATTTTTTTTTTTTCAAATTCTAAGGCAATTTTTCCTGCATCCTTGACTGCATCAAAGATTGATTGTTTACAATTTTTTAGTAATTGCTTATTTTCATAATTCATTAAATACCAGCTATAGTTAAATTTTCGATCAAACAAGAGGGTGCATTGATACCATATTTAAAAGTTAGATCATTGGCAGGAATTAGTCTTTTGAACATATCCAACAAATTTCCAGCAATTGTTACTTCCGATACTGGGTATTGAACCTCTCCATTCTCAATCCAAAATCCAGAAGCTCCTCTACTATAATCCCCATTTGACAGATTGACTGAACTGCCCATAAGTTCGGTAACAAGCAAACCTGTTTTCAAATTTTTAATAATATTCTTTTTTGTCTGAGTTCCTTTGTCTAAATATAAATTTGTTGCAGATGGATAGGGCACAGACGAAACACTTCTTGAAGCATTTCCAGTAGGTGGACTTTTAAGCTGTCGAGATTGTTCAAGAGAATTTATAAAATATTTTAAATATCCATTTTCAACAATATTCTTTTTTTTACATTTGATTCCTTCACAATCTATTATCTTGGATTTGATTTTTCTTTTCATACTTGGGTTGTCAAAAATATTTACGTCTTTTGAAAAAATTCTTTTATCTAATTTGTTTTTTAAAAAACTTGTACCTCTTGCTATACTGACTGCATTACAGGCATTTATTAAGTTATTGAGCAAACTTGATGAAATTCTTGAATCAAATATTACATTTGATTTTGTGGTCTGTATTTTTCTTGAATTTAACTTTTTTATTGCTCTTTCTGCTGTTTGCATTCCAACTTGTTCCAAATTATCAAGATCATCAAAATATACTTCAGATTTATAATCATATGCTCTTTCCATATTTTCATCTTTTCCAGCCAATATAGCAAGTATGTAACTACTTTGTGTCTTGCTAAATTGCTGAGTAATACCATTAGATCCCAGCAAAAAGTAATCACTTTTGGACCATTCGACTTCTGCACCTTCGGAATTAGTTATAAATTTATTCTCTAAAGCGCTACTTTCCAACTCTTCTGCTTTAGAAGTCAACTCAGACAGCTTTGGAATTTTACTATCAAAAAGATCTAAAAGTTCAAACTCTTTTTGAGAAAAGCTAGAAATTGAACTTTCTTCGGCTAATCCGCAGTAATTGTTTTCTGGAACATGTAATACCATTTCATAAAGTCTATCCAACAATTTATCAATATTATTTAAATCAAGATTATTTGACGAAATAATAGATTGTTTCTTGCCTATTATAGCCCTTATTCCAATTTCAACATTTTCAGATTGCTCGTTTTTTTCAATCTTTCCAAGTCTTTTTGAGGAGCTCATTGAAAAATTTTTAACAAAAAAAATATCAGACTGATCACAACCTCTTTTTTTTAGTTTTAAAATAATATCAGAGAGAAAATTTTTATCCATATTATCTTTTATAATTAAAATGATATATTAGCAATATTTTAGCATAAAATTAATTATATACTGGAATAATGCAATATTGGGTTATAGGTGGAAAATACAAGAATACCAAGTTTGACTCTCTTAAAGATGGTCACCAACTTGAGAAATATGGTCCTTATAAGACTTTTGAGTTAGCAAAAGAAAAATGGAGTGTACTATCTTGGCAGAATGTTGACGATTGTTACATTAAGTATACAGTTATCAAACAAAATTAATCAAACATTAAAGTTATTAAAAAAAAGTAATACAAATATTATTCCTCCTAAATAAACATTTGATTTAAAAATATTCATTAAATGATTATTCTTATTTAAGTTAATTTTTTTGATTTGATAAAACAAAAAAAGACCGATTGCAAATAAAAACATTGTGTTCAAATAATTTACGTTATTAACTTGAAAAACTGAAAGTAACAAAAAAATTAGAGTCAAAAAATAAATGAAACCCACAGCTTTTTTTGGAAAGTTTTTTGTTATAATAGATAATGATTTTACTCCTATTTTTGTATCGTCTTTAATGTCTTGAAAACCATATATGGTGTCATACCCTGTTGTTAAAAATACTCCTGCAAAATATAAGTAGATGATCCCCATATCAATTGACTCATAGTTACAAAAAAAACCTAAAAAAATACCCCAGTTAAAAATTAATCCTAAAAATATTTGAGGAAAAAATGTTATCCTTTTTAAATAAGGATAAATAAAAACAAACGGTAAGATTAATAAGCCATAGAATATTACTCTTTGATCAAAATTCACTAGAACTAGAAAACCGATTAGGAGTTGAAAAAAAAGAAAAAACAGTCCTTCAACAACGTTAATTTTCTTACTGGCAATCGGTCGATTTTTTGTTCTTGCAACCTTTGCGTCGATTTTAGAATCTATTATATCGTTAAAAGTACAACCGGCTCCTCTCATAACAATCGCTCCAACAAAAAATAATAAAGCATATTTAATGAAACTTAAATCAAATGTATTATTGTAGGCTAGTCCCCAAAAACATGGCCACATTAATAAAAACGCTCCACTGAGGTTATTATATCTTCCTAATGAAACTAAATAAAAAATCTTATGAAAAAAAGTTTTAACCATTTGTTAAAATATATACTATGATTTAATTATTTTCATTTAATATTAACATCTTCATATTTTCTAGAAAACGCTAATTTTATAAAATGTCAAAAATAAGAATTTTTTTAAATTCAGAGTTAAAGAAATCGTCAGAGATCTTACTTTCAAAAGAAAATTCACATTACCTGAAAAATGTTTTGAGAAAAAAAAAAGGAGAAAATATTTTGTGTTTTAATAATATTTTTGGAGAATGGTTAGCTCAAATTATAGATATTGATAGATTGGTTAAAATTAAAATTTTAACATCATTAAGAAAACCAAATTTAGTTATGGAGAATGATATTTGGATTTGTTTTGGACTTATAAAACCGAGAAATATTAATTTTTTAGTTGAAAAAACTTCTGAGCTAGGTGTTAAAAAATTAATACCAATGGAAACATATTTTTCAGAAAGAAAAAATATAAACATTGATAGACTCAATAAAATTTCTATTGAAGCGGTTGAACAATCAAGTGGAATATCAATTCCTGAAATAACCAAAGTGAAAAAACTTTCAGAGATATTGTTTAATTGGGACAAAGAAAGAAGTATTGTAGTTTGTAATGAAAAAAAAAGTTGTAAGAATATTTTAAAATTATTTTCTGGTAAAAATTTTAAAAAAATTGCAATATTTATTGGACCAGTTGCCGGATGGTCATCTGAGGATTTAAAGATTTTTGAAAATTATGATGTCATTCATATATCGTTGGGACCAAGGTTATTGAAAGCAGATACTGCGGCAGTTGCTGCTCTTTCTTGCATAAAACTTTTCTTAGAGAATTAATATGAAACAAAAATTGCTATCAAAAATAGATTTAATAAGTGAGTTAGAAAATGGTTGTAAACCCATAACAAAATGGAAAATAGGAACAGAACATGAAAAATTTGCATATGACAAAAAGAGTTTGAAGCCTATCCAATACGAAAAAATAAAATTGTTATTTTTATCTCTCACCAAAGATTTTAGTTGGGAAAAGGTTTTTGAAAATGAGAAATTAATTGGTTTAAAAAAAAACGGGAGTTCTATTACACTTGAACCTGGAGGACAAATTGAACTTTCTGGAGCACCAGTTGAGAATCTTTTTCAAACTTGTCAACAAGTGAATACGCACAAAAATGAGCTTAAAGATGTCTCAGAATCATTAAATATTGATTATATGGGTATGGGAGTTTTACCAAAATGGAATCTTTCAGATATTCCGATTATGCCAAAAAAAAGATATGAGATAATGAGAAATCACATGAAGAAAGTTGGAACGCATGGACTTGACATGATGTTGAGAACTTGTACGATTCAAGCAAATTTAGATTTTGAGTCAGAGTCAGATATGGTAAAAAAAATGAGAGTTGCTTTGGCAATTCAACCAGCCATTATTGCTTTGTATGCTAACTCACCATTTGTTGAGGGAAAATTAACTGATTTTTGTAGTTATAGGTCTATGATTTGGACCAAAACAGATGATAAAAGGTGTGGATTTCTGCCCTTTGTTTATGATAAAGGCTTTTCTTTTGAATCATATGTTGATTATCTTCTGGATGTTCCAATGTATTTTGTTAAAAGAAATGATTCTTACATCAATTGTGCAGGAGAGTCGTTTAAAGATTTTATGAATGGAAAACTTCCAAGTTTTGCAGGAGAGTTTCCAACTTTAATTGATTGGAATGATCATATGACAGTTTCTTTTCCTGAAGTCAGATTGAAAAAGTTTTTAGAAGTGAGGGGTGCTGATGGAGGGCCTTGGTCAAGTGTGTGTGCTTTACCAGCATTTTGGACAGGAATTTTATACGATAAAAATGTTTTAGACGAAGTCTGGGACGTAGTAAAAAAATGGGATCTTGAACAAAAGCAAACTTTTTATTTAGAAGTAGCAAGAAATGGTTTGAAATCAAGGTGCCCAGAAAACAAGGATATTAAGGTTTTGTTAAAAAGACTATTAGATTTATCAAAATCTGGTTTAAAAAAAAGAAAAATTATAATTGATAAAAAAGATGAAAGTTTTTTTTTAGAACCTCTTTACAAAATGCTTAAATCAAAAAAATCCCCCGCAGAAAAATGGAATGAATTATTTTTAAAAAAATGGGATAAAGATCTCGATAAAATTTATGAAATCAATTTCTTTTAATATTATAAAAAATTGTTTACATTTAACAAATGAAAAAATTTGAAACTATAAACGAAGTTAGGGAATTAATTGACTCTATTGACGACAAGATTCTTAATCTAATCGCTGAAAGAAAAAACTTGGTAATTGAAGCAGTCAAACTTAAGTCGAAGGATCAGATTATTGATTCAGAAAGGATTGAAAAAATAATTCAAAAACTTTCAAAACAAGCAGTTGAAAAAAAATTACCTGACGGACTGGTTGAAAAACTATGGAACACTATGATTCAGGAATTTATTGACTACGAGACAAGAATTTATGATGACATTCATAAAAAAACTTAAGCTGTACCCCCAACGGTCAAATTATCAACTTTAAGACTTGGTTGCCCAACCCCAACAGGAACAGATTGACCCTCTTTACCGCAGGTTCCAATCCCTTTATCAATCTCTAAATTATTAGCTACCATTGACACCCTTTTTAAAACATCAGGACCATTTCCAATCAGTGTTGCACCTTTAATAGGTCTATCAATTTTACCATTTTTAACCAGATACGCTTCTGATGCGCTGAAAACAAACTTTCCTGATGTAATGTCAACTTGACCCCCACTAAACTGAGTGGCATAAATACCATTTTTGGTTGATTCAATTAATTCCTGATGTTCGTATTGTCCATTTAACATATAAGTGTTTGTCATTCTAGGCATAGGAATAGATGAGTAACTCTCTCTTCGTCCATTACCCGTAGGAGATATATTCATTAGCCTTGCATTAAGTCTATCTTGCATAAAGTTCTTCAAAATACCATTTTCAATCAAAACAGTATTTTGAGTAGGTGTTCCTTCATCGTCTATTGTTAAAGAGCCTCTTCTATTTTTGAGAGTTCCATCATCAACGATTGTAATTTGGTTGGATGCAACTTGCTTTCCAACAAGATTAGCAAATACTGAAGTTTTTTTCCTATTGAAATCTCCTTCCAAGCCATGTCCTATTGCTTCATGCAGAAGGATACCAGGCCATCCAGGTCCTAATATCACAGTTTGTTCCCCTGCAGGAGCTGGTATGGCAGATAATCTTACAATCGCTTGTTTATATGCTGTGTCAACAGCCTTTTTCCAAATATTTTCATTAAAAAAATCATCATAAGTGTAGCGACCACCAAATCCGTAGGACCCATTCTCTACCATTCCATCACTTTCGATAGTTATATTTACGTTTAACCTAACAAGTGGTCTTAAATCGTCAAAAAATTGTCCATTTTCTCTAAAAACCTCAATTTTTTGAAAATTACCAGCTAAAGTAATTGATACTTGCTTTACACGATTGTCTTTTGACCTTGCGTAATCGTTTATCTTACCTAAAAGTGAAACTTTTTTTTCAAACTTTACAAGTTCGATAGGATTTTCATGGGTGTACAAAATTTTATTAGTTTTAGGTATTTTATTACTATTAAGATTATTGCCTTTTTCAAGATTTTCTACTGATTTTAATGCTTTATGAAGTGCTTTTTTTGTTAACTCAGAACTGTGTGCAAAACCAACCGAGTCTCCCTTAATAACTCTTAAACCAAATCCTCTGTCTTCATCATAATTAGCATTTTTGATTTTGTTATCATCAAATAAAAGATTTTCGCTTACAACTTCTTCAACAAAAAGCTCACCATCGTCATAGTTTGAAACAGCCTTATCAATTAGTAAACTAGTTTCTTCTTCAGAAAATTCTTTGTTAATTTTTGCAACCATAATGTATTTAAAATTGATATATATATAATTAAGATATTTAAATAAACAAACAATTGTTTTTTTATTTTAGGTTATTATATTAATAAATACCTTATGGGAAAGAAAATTATGAAATTTTTATATATCTTAACATGTGGCTTGATACTTCCAACTCTTTTGGCAGCTCTAGGGCAACCGGAAGATTGGCAGCTTAGTTTTCAAGATCCAGCTTCACCACTAATGAGAGAACTAATTAACTTTCACGATCTTGTATTTTGGATTATCACGGCTATCACAGTTTTTGTATTTTTACTTTTAGCCTATGTCTGTTGGAAATTTAGTGCTAAGAACAATAAAAAACCCAGTAAAACAACCCATAATTCTACTTTAGAAATAGCGTGGACACTGATTCCTGTGCTTATTTTAGTCTTTATAGCAGTTCCATCTTTTAGACTTCTTTACAAACAAAATGATTTTTCTAATATCGACATGACAGTTAAGGCAGTTGGATATACATGGTTTTGGGGTTATGAGTATCCCGATCATGATGATATAACATTTGATGCGGTAATGCTTGAGGAAGAGGAGTTAGAAGAAGGCCAACCTAGGCTACTTTCAACAGATAATGTTTTGGTTTTACCGGTAAAAAAAAATATTAAGATGCTAATCACAAGTGATCCTTCAGGAGTTATCCATTCATGGTCCGTACCTTCTTTAGGTGTTAAAATGGATGCGATACCTGGCAGGTTAAACGAAACATATTTCTACATTGAAAAACCTGGGATGTATTATGGCCAATGTTCGGAACTTTGTGGTCCAGGTCACGGGTTTATGCCAATATCAATAAAAGCTGTTACAGAAGAAGAATTTGCGGTTTGGCTGAACTATGCAAAAAAAGAGTTTGCAAGTAATAATGATTCAATTGATTACGTTAAGAAATAATAAATTAAGGAGATAAAATGTCAGATAGTCATGCAGAACCATCGTTTTTTAAAAAGTACTTTTTTTCTACAAATCACAAAGATATTGGTGTTTTATATTTAGTTTTTGCTATAACTGCTGGTTTGATTGGTGGAATATTCTCTTTATTGATAAGAATGGAATTAGCTGAACCTGGAATGCAAATTTTGGGTGATGATTACCAACGTTATAATGTATGGATAACTTCACACGGGCTTTTAATGATCTTTTTCATGATTATGCCTGCGATGGTGGGAGGTTTTGGAAATTATTTTGTTCCTTTGTTAATCGGAGCTCCTGACATGGCTTTTCCTAGAATGAACAACCTAAGTTTCTGGCTTTTGGTTCCATCTTTAATTCTTTTAATAGGCTCAGGTTTTGTGGAAGGTGGTGCTGGTCCAGGCTGGACGATGTACGCACCTTTATCAACATCAGGTCATGGTGGGCCAGCAGTTGATATGGTTATATTATCTATGCATCTGGCCGGAGCATCCTCTATTTTAGGAGCCATTAATTTCATAACAACAATATTTAATATGAGAGCTCCGGGTATGACAATGCACAAAATGCCTTTATTTGCTTGGTCGATTTTAATCACAGCATTTTTATTATTACTATCACTTCCAGTTCTCGCTGGTGCGATCACAATGATGTTGACAGACAGAAATTTTGGAACAGCATTTTTTAACCCTGAACTTGGTGGGGATCCCATTTTATTTCAACATCTTTTTTGGTTTTTTGGGCATCCTGAAGTTTACATATTAATTCTTCCAGGTTTTGGAATTATTAGTCATGTTGTATCCACTTTTTCTAAAAAACCTATCTTTGGTTATTTAGGTATGGCCTATGCGATGGCTGCAATAGGTGTTGTTGGTTTTGTTGTTTGGGCGCATCACATGTATACAACTGGTCTTGATGTTGATACGCGTGCTTATTTCCTAGCAGCCACTATGGTTATTGCTGTTCCTACCGGTATAAAAATATTTAGTTGGATTGCGACTATGTGGGGTGGATCGATTGAATTTAAGACACCTATGTTATTTGCAATAGCAATGATTTTCCTATTTACTTTAGGTGGTGTTACTGGCGTAGTTTTAGCTAACACTGGTATTGACGTAGCTCTTCACGACACATATTATGTTGTTGCACATTTCCATTATGTCATGTCAATGGGTGCACTTTTCTCAATTTATTCTGGTTTTTATTATTGGTTTAGTAAGATGACTGGAAAAGAATATAGTGAATTTTTAGGTAAAATTCATTTTTGGCTAACTTTTATTGGGGTTAATATTACATTTTTTCCTATGCATTTTTCTGGTTTAGCAGGGATGCCTAGAAGAATTCCTGATTATCCAGATGCATACGCTGGCTGGAATTACGTCTCTAGTATCGGCGCCTATATTTCTGTAGCCGCGGCCTTCTTTTTTGTTTTTGTAGTTTTGCATGCATTCATCAAAGGAAGAAAGGCTGAAGCTAATCCATGGGGTAAAGGAGCAACGACTTTGGAATGGGGTCTAAGCTCTCCACCACCTTTTCATTCATTTGATGAGTTACCTAAGATTCGATAAACTTATCAGATTTATAGAGCATGGGTTTAGAGTATACAAAAGAAAATTTAGGGCATGATTCTTTGCCTAGTAAATCAGTAGAAAGCTCTGTTTCCGATTATATTTCTTTGTTGAAACCAAGGGTAATGACACTTGCAGTTTTTACAAGCATTTGCGGTCTCTTACTTGCTCCTGGACATTTGCATCCTTTTTTATGTGTCACTGCTATTTTATGTATTTCAGTTGGGGCAGGCGCATCTGGTGCAATCAACATGTGGTATGACAGAGACATAGACTGTATTATGAAAAGAACTAAGGGAAGAGCAATACCAACTGGAAAAATTGATCCTAATACCGTTCTTGGCTTTGGAGTATTCTTGGCTTGTGCCTCAGTAATTATTTTAGGTTTAACTATAAATTATTTTGCTGCGACACTTTTAGCATGTTCAATTGCCTTTTACATCTTTATTTATACAATTTGGCTAAAGAGAAAAACGCATCACAATATTGTTATTGGGGGTGCGGCAGGCGCATTCCCCCCAATAATTGGCTGGACATGCGTAACTGAAAGTCTGTCACTTTTTCCAATTATTTTGTTTTTAATAATCTTTATATGGACTCCTCCACATTTCTGGGCATTAGCTCTGTATAAAGATACCGAATATTCAAAGGTTGAGGTACCTATGTTGCCTGTAGTTCATGGAAAGAAAAATACTAAATTCCAAATTCTATGTTACAGTCTCCTTTTGTTTTTAACATCGTCACTACCATTTACATTAGGATTTAGTGACCAAATTTATTTAGTCGCTTCCGTTATTTTGAATCTATTATTTGTTTTTTTCGCAATTAGACTAACTTTAAGTAACGATCGTAATAACGATATTAGAGCATCGCATCTTTTCAAGTTTTCAATTTTATACCTCTATTTAGTTTTTATTTCTTTTATAGTTGATAAATTTTTCTAATGAATAATAAGAAAAAAAAAAATATTGCTCTTGGTTTAGCTCTTTTTTCTCTAGTTGTAATATTTTATGTAGTAACAATAATAAAAATGTAAATTAATGAATATTTCTAAAATTAAAAAACAGGCAATTCTACTTTCGTTATTTGTATTCTTGATGCTTGGGCTTAGTTATGCATCAGTCCCATTGTATGACTTATTTTGCAGAGTAACTGGTTACGGAGGTACGCCAATGGTTGCAGAAACTGAAAATGAGGACATTGTTCAACAAGAAATTATTGTTAGACTTGATTCATCAATAAAAAAAAACTCACCATTATTTTTTGAACCCACTAAAAAATCTGTAAAAACTAAAATTGGAAAAAATAATTTAGTTTTTTTTAAGGCAATCAACCGCTCTCAAAATAAGGTGGTTGGTACCGCAACATTTAATGTCACACCTTTAATTGCAGCAAAATATTTTAATAAAGTTGAATGTTTTTGTTTTGAAGAACAATTATTTTCCGCAGGAGAAGAAGTTGAAATGCCGGTTTCTTTTTTTATAGACCCTGATATAATGGAAGATAAAACCTTAAATGGGATTAATGAGATGACACTATCTTACACAATGTATTTAAAAAATACTAATTAGAAAGGTTGCTATGAGCGCAGATCAAAAACATCCATACCACTTAGTTGACCCTAGTCCATGGCCTTTAGTCACAGCTTTTTCAGCCTTACTGATGGCTTGGGGAGGGATAGTCTACATGCATGAAGAAAAATCACTTATTTTTTTGTTAGGATCTCTAGCAGTAGTATTATCAAGTGTTTTTTGGTGGAGAGATGTTGTTAAAGAATCTCGTACTGGGATCTACCATAATAAAGTTGTGCAGATTGGTTTGCGTTATGGAATGCTTTTATTTATTGCCTCTGAAGTTATGTTTTTTGCAGCTTGGTTTTGGGCTTTTTTTGATGTGGCTTTATATCCTGGTGTTGATAGTCCTGAATTGACTGGAAGAATGGAAGCAATCAATGGTATTTTTCCTCCAGAAGAAATTAATTTAATCAATCCATTTGGCATTCCACTTCTCAATACTGTAATTTTACTAACATCGGGGGTAACAATAACTTGGGCTCATCATGCATTGAAAGTTGGTAATAAAAAAAACTTTTTAATTTTTTTATTGCTAACTGTAATTTTAGGTGCAATTTTTACTGGGTTTCAAGCTTATGAATATATGGTTGCCGAATTTTCCATAGATGAAGGAATTTATCCATCTACATTCTACATGGCAACTGGATTTCATGGTGCTCATGTACTGATAGGATCAATTTTTTTACTAGTATGTTTTTTTAGAGGATTAGGAGATCACTTCCAGCCAGATAAGCATTTAGGTTTTGAATTTGCTGCTTGGTATTGGCATTTTGTTGATGTAGTTTGGTTATTTTTATTCGCTTTTGTTTACTGGTGGGCATCAGTATAGTCATAAGCAATGAAGTTCAGATTATTTGGTATAAAACTATCATATAAACCGAAGTTGGTTCCCTCAATTGCCACACTTTTAGGTTTAGCTATCCTTCTAACATTATCGGGTTGGCAAATTCATAGGTTAAAATGGAAAGAGAACCTGATAAGTGAAAGAATAAACAGATTTGAGGGAGAATCCTCTGATTTAAAAAACTACAAAATTCCAAGTAATAACGAATTTAGAAAAGTAAGAATCAACGGAAAGTTTTTGAATGATAAAGAGATGTTTATGCCAGCTTTGAGTAAAAATGGTAATAACGGATTTCATATTCTCGTACCGTTTAGTGATGAAAAAGAAAATTTTTTTATTTTTGATACCGGTTGGGTTCCTTCACAAAAAAAAAATCAACCCATGAGAATCAATAACTTAGATAACTCTTTTTCTATAAAAGAAGCCGTTATAAGGTTACCAGGTAGAAAGGGAAAATATCAACCTGATAATGAGCCCAATAATAATTTTTGGTTTTTTGTTGACACTGCAGAAATGTCTAAATTTACAGGACTAAATTTTGAGAAATCTTTTTATCTTGAGGCTGTAAACAATGGACCAAATGGTTTTCCTTTGGGTAGTCAGACTCGAATATATATAAGAAACAATCATCTCCAATATGCAATTACATGGTTTTTGATTGCTTGTGGTCTTTTAGGTGTATATTTAACATCAAGTTTAAGTATTACCAAAAGATAATGCTTTATTCATCTACAAGAGGAAAAGATAAAAACGTAAAGTTTGATGATGTACTTATTAATGGTTTGGCAAAAGATGGAGGTCTTTATGTTCCAAACAAATTCAAGTATTTCGATCAAAAAAAAATTTTAAGTTTCAAAGACTTAAAATATTATGAATTAGCTTATACAATTACATATGACTTTGTTAAGGATTCCATTTCACCACAAGATTATTTAAAAATATGCCAAAAAACATACGAAGGTTTTTCTGAAGATAAAATATTATCTCATACTAAATTGGATGATAATGAGCTTATATTGAATCTATTTCACGGTCCAACTTTGGCATTTAAGGACTTTGCTTTACAATTGTTGGGTAACATATACGATTTCTTTCTTAAGAAGATGAAAACTCAACTCACAGTTATTGGAGCTACATCAGGTGATACCGGATCTGCGGCTATTGAAGGTTGTTCTAAATCTGAGTTAATAAAAATATTTATTTTATTTCCTCATGAAAAAGTTAGTGAGATACAGAGGAGGCAAATGACTACGTTTAAAAAAAAAAACGTTTTTAATATTGCTATTAGAGGTGACTTTGACGATTGTCAAAATTTAGTGAAATCATTATTTGAAAGAAATAATAAAAAAAAAATATTTAATTTTGCCGCTGTTAATTCTATTAATTGGGTAAGAATAATGGGCCAAATTGTATATTATTTCTGGTCATATTTAAACAATTATGATTACAAAAAAAAAGTAAATTTTGTTGTTCCAACAGGTAATTTTGGAAATATATATGCTGGATATGTAGCGAAAAAAATGGGTCTTCCTATAAATAAACTTGTTGTCGCCTCGAATGCCAATGATGTATTAACCAGATTCTACAAAACAGGCCTAATGTCAAAGAAGAGAACGATAAAAACATTAAGTCCAAGTATGGACATTCAAATTTCAAGTAATTTTGAAAGACTTTTATTTGACTTTAGTGAAAATATGAATATCACAGAACTCTTTAATAACCTTAAGAAAAACGGCAGTTTTTTAGTAAATGATAAGAAGCTTGATGAAATTAAAAATTTTTTTTACTTTGGAAGTGTCTCGGATATAGATACTATTAACACAATTAAACAAATATTTAATGATCATAAGATTGTAATTGATCCTCACACGGCCGTTGGAATAAGTTTAGGGAGGTCGATTTTAGGCTCAAAAAATTTAAATACTTATTTAGCAACTGCTCATTATGGAAAATTTATTGACACTATTAATGAATCATTAAATAGAAAAGTAGATTTACCAAAAAGATTAAAAAGTCTTAACCAAAAAGATGAAAAATTCAAAGTTATTGAAAATAACTTAGATTTAATTGAAAACTATATAAGTGAGAACATATAGTCTAAATTCAGGCATTTCCTGAATAAAAAGAAAATTTTGTAAAATCTATTCCAGTATTCTTTATTGCGTGATCCCATCTTTTTTCAACATCAATATCAAAAATTAAATCTAATTTTTCATTCATTTTTATCCAGCTATTGTCTATAAATTCTTTTTCTAATTGACCTGGCCCCCATCCAGCATATCCTAATGAAATGAAAAACTTTCTGGGACCGTTATTTTCTGCAATATCCTCAAAAATTTTCGTCGAGCAACTAAGATTAATTCGTTTGGAGATTTTTATCGTATCTTTAGTTTTATATTCTTTAGTGTGTAAAATGAATCCATTGTTTTGACTCATAGGACCGCCAATATGTAAAGAAAATTCTTTTGGATTTGGTATACTGATATCTAACTGTTGAAATAAATCCTTACTATTAACGTTCATAATCTTATAATTAAGTACTATTCCTATTGCTCCGCTTTTGTTGTGGTGAGTGATATATATTATACTTTTTGAAAAAAAAATATCCTTTAATTGTGGAAGTGCACAGATTATATTACCAGAAAGGTATTTTGACTTACTCATTAATAAATTATGGCAAAATATTGACTTTTTTTCAAACAGAACATGACATGAAATCAATTTTTTATTTTTTCTTTATTCTTTTATGCTTCAATAAGTTGCATTCTTATGATGAGGATTTTTCATTTCAAGATCATAGTAATTTAATTCTACTTAATGACAGTAAATTAATAAAGTTTGAAGGTGACTATTTTTTAGGAATAAAAATTAATCTTAAAGATAAATGGAAAACATACTGGAAAAACCCAGGGGATTCAGGAGCACCAATACAAGTGACCTTAAAAACCGAAGATTCAGAAAATATTTTAAAAGAATTATTATTTCCTGTTCCAAATAGATATTTTGAATCACAAATTGAAACATTAGGTTATGAAAAACAAGTAGTATTTTTAGCTAAAATAATTAAGTTTGACGACTCAAATATCCATAAAACTATACTTAAAATTGATTATTTGGTCTGTAAGGAGATTTGCATACCTGTTACGGTATCGAAAGAACTAAATCTAGATTTTAAAAAAGCTGAGTCTGGGTTGTTGAATGAAGATTTTTTTAATGCTTTTAAAAAAATTCCTGACAAAAACAATAAAGTTTTTAAAATAATTAAAATTGATCAAAAAAATAGTAAAGAATTTATTGTTTATATAGAAACTAATAGGACTTTAGAACAAAAAAAATTAGGTATATTTAATTATTCTCCAGATTTATCATTAAAGAATACTCATTCACTTTCAGATGACTTGATCAGAGTGAATTTAAAATCTGATGAGATAATCTCATCTAATAATAAAGTTGAGCTCTTAATAACTAATGGAGTTGTGGCAGAGGAATTAATGTTTAATTTTGAAAAATTCAATTTTGAAATTCCTTTATTGAAAATGATGATTTTTGCATTTTTAGGGGGGATTATTCTAAATTTTATGCCATGTGTGTTACCCATTATCTCAATAAAAGTTTTTTCTTACTTGAAATTAATAGGCAAAAATAAAAATAGAATACAAAAAGAAATAGTGTCAACAATATTTGGTATTATATTTTCTTTTTTTTTAATTTCACTCATTACTGTTATTTTAAAGAATCTTGGTAATGAAGTAGGCTGGGGTTTACAATTTCAAAATTTTTATTTTCTCAGTTTTTTCTCCATATTACTTTTCTTTTTTTCTTTGAATCTTCTTGGATATTTTGAGTTTATAATTCCCAGTACCTTTATTAACAAGTTAAACTTTAAAAATGATAATTATTATATTAATTCATTTTTAACCGGTTTTTTTGCAACACTTCTCGCAACACCTTGTACTGCTCCATTTTTAGGTACTTCTGTGGGTTTTGCACTTACTCAAGATAATTATACAATATTTTTAATTTTCTTGTTTTTATCTTTGGGTTTTTCTCTTCCATATTTTTTGCTTCTTTTTTTTCCAAAAACCTTATTGTTTTTACCTAAACCAGGCTTATGGTTGATTTTTTTTAAAAAAATTCTTGGCTTTTTGGTTTTGCTTACTTCAGTGTGGTTTTTTTATCTTCTAAAATTTAATATTTCCATTTTGCTTTTGTTCTCTTTTTTAATTTTATCCTTATCTTTTTTTATTGAGAAAGGTTCATCTATTGTAAAAAAAATGTTTTTGATCTCATTCTGTATAATTCCAATAATCCTGTTATCCTTTTTTTTTGATAAAAATGAAAACCCTAAAATCTGGACTGCATTCAATGAAAATGCACTTCAATCTTCTATTAACGATAATAATATAGTATTTGTAGACATAACTGCTGATTGGTGTGTAACCTGTCAAACAAATAAGATTTTTGTCTTAAATTCAAAGAAAGTTGTTAATATTTTAAATGAAGAAAGTGTTATACTTTATAGAGGTGATTGGACTTACAAAAACCAAAAAATTTTAGCTTATCTAAATAAGCACAAAAGATCAGGAATACCCTTTAATATTGTTTATGGTCCATCTAATCCTGATGGATATATACTCCCTGAAATTTTAACAAAAGAAACTATGATTGAAGCTATAAAATTGGTAAAGTAAAATATGAAAATTAAAGAAAATGATATGTTACCTGAGGTAAGTTTTTTTTATTTGACAAATAATGGACCTAAAAGTATTTCAACTTCAGAGCTTTTCAAAAATAAAAAAATTCTACTTGTTGGAGTTCCAGGAGCTTTTACCCCTACTTGCTCTTTAGAACATCTTCCTGGTTTTATTGAAAATAAAAGTATATTTTACTCCAGGGGCATCGACAAAATAATATTTGTTTCAGTTAATGACCCTTTTGTAATTTCTGAATGGGCAAAATCTAAAAACGAGACAGATATTCAATTTATTGGTGATCCTAATGGAGACTTCGTTAAACAAACAGGTTTAATAATTGATTTGTCAGTTATTGGTCTAGGCACAAGATTATCAAGGTTTGCAATGGTTGTAGATAATATGAGAATATTATTACTTTTAGATGAAGATGGTGGTGATTTAAAACTTAGCACTGCCGAAAAGGTTTTGGAATCTATTTAAATTTTAATGCCTCTCCATGTGCAATTTTGTCTACTTTTTCATTATACTCGTCTCCACTATGGCCTTTCACCCAATGCCAATTAATATTTAAATTAGTATTATAAAAATCAATTTTTTTCCATAACTCACAGTTTTTAACAGGCTTATTATTACTTGTTCGCCATTCATTATTTTTCCAATTATTTATCCAATTTGATATCCCGTTTATTACATACTTACTATCAGTATATAAATTAATAACAGCTTCGTTTGTTGCTTTTTTTAATGCTTCGATTACTGCAAACATCTCCATCCTATTATTTGTAGTCTCTTTTGAACCACCGGAGATAATTTTTTCACGTTTATTGATTATAATTATTGCTCCCCAACCACCAGCCCCTGGATTACCTAGGCACGCACCGTCAGTATAAATTATAATTTCTCTATCATTTTCCATATGCTTCAAAGCTCTTAATTGATTGATGAAATTTTAGCTTTAAAAAATATTCTTTTGGATCTTTTATAATCACGTTACTTTCTTTTTTAAAATTTAATTTATCAAATATTCTTGTCATTAAAAATCTGACTGACGCACCTCTAAGAAAAATATTAAGCATTTTTTTTTCCTGATTAGTCAACTTTCTATGAGTTTCGTATCCCTTTAAAATTGAAAGAAACTTTTGTTTATCTAATTCATTATTTTTAAAAGCCCAAGCATTTAAAAGTATTGCAAGATCATATATTAAAAAATCATAACAAGAGAAATAAAAATCAATTATTCCTGATATTTTTCCTTTATCGAATAGAACGTTATCAGGAAACAAATCTGCATGAATTAATCCCTTTGGTAGACTAGCTATCTTCCATTTTTTTTTAAGATAGTTAATTTCTTTAAGGATTATATTTTGTGAATCAGGTAGAATTAAATTAATTTTTTTGAGACATTTATTATACAAATTTTCCCAGCATTCAATGCTAAAATTGTTTTTTTTTTTTTTTAAATATCGATAGTTTCCTGTGTGAAATTTAGCTAAAATTTTTCCAACGTCAAAGCAATTTATTTCCTCCCAGGTTTTTAAACATTTACCATTTATAAAGCTAAAAATTGCAGCTTTTTTGTTGTGAATATTAAATGTTGTATTTTGATCGGTTCTGTACAATACGGTAGGACAGTTAATATTTTTTTCATAAGTACTCTGCATCAGCTGAAAATAAAATGGCAAATCATTTTTTTTCACTCTTTTTTCAAAAATAGTTAAAATATACTTATTAATATCAGTTATAATTAAATAGTTGGTATTTTCAATTCCCTCTTTAATACCTTTAAACTTTATGAGATTACCAATATTGTATTTTTTAAGTATGTGCTTGATATCACTTTTACTAAGAATTGAATGTACAGCCATAAAAACTATAAATCTATTTTAGATTTTATATTTTCAATAGAAGTTTCAATTATCAAATTATTTTTTTTCGGATCTAAGTTCTTTTTAATTCTTTTTTCTGTAACATGGATAGCATTTTTAATTATTTCATCAGATACTTCCTTTTCAAATCTATCATTAAGTTGTTTTACTCTTTGATCAAATAATTTATTTTTTTTATTGGTAATATCTTCAACCCGTTCTGAAAACTTTTTTTCAATACTTTCAGAGTCTTTATCTGCTTTTTTGAACATATTTTCTATATCTTTTTTTACACTGTATTGTTTTATTTCGCATTCCTCCAAAACTTTTGATGCCTCTGTCATAAGTTTTTCTGAATCTTCAATTTCTTTTTTGACATTCTTTATTCTTTCTTCCAAAAGTTCAGCTAAACCTTTTGAAGCAGGTTTAATTATTAAAGCTAAAAAAATTATAAATGAAATACTTACCCACAAT
This sequence comes from uncultured Alphaproteobacteria bacterium, assembly GCA_902523675.1. Classification (GTDB taxonomy): domain Bacteria; phylum Pseudomonadota; class Alphaproteobacteria; order Methylaequorales; family Methylaequoraceae; genus SP4073. The sequence goes on from CABZAL010000001.1 coordinate 60,077, forward strand.
GTTGAATTATCTAAAACATTCATTTATTTTCAACCATTAATTTTTTAAATTCGTTGCTTGAGATTTCATTTCTTTCATTCACTATTTTATAATAAATTATATTAGATATTTCGAAAGAATATTTTGACACATTATCTATAAATTCATTTTTTTTTTCTTTGAGTTGTTCTTCAGTTAGTAAAATTCTTTTCTCTAAATTAAGGTCAATCTCTTTGATTTTTTTTTCTATAAGTTCATTATTTTTCTTTATTAAATTGTTTATTCTCTTATCTATTTCCGTCTTAGCTGACTGAAGTTCATTTTCTGTTTTAAGTTTCAAATTTTTAGCCTCTGCATTAAACCTTTCAGCACTTTTAATTAAATCTTCAACTTTATTTTCTCTCAGTATTCTTATTTTCTCAATTTTTGGAATAAAAAAAAAGTTAATTATTAAAAATAATGAAACAAAAGTAAGTATTAGCCAGAATGTTTGAGACACGTAGGATGAAGGGTCTAATTGAGGCATTCCACTTTCAGCATATATTGTAGTTGAATAAGTATATGCTGAAAAAAAAAAAATTTTTTTAAAAAGCTTATTCATTAATTTAAAAAACAAATAATAGAAGTAGTGCAATAATCAAAGCAAACAATGCCAATGCTTCTACTAATGCGAATCCTAACATTGTCATTGTAAATACGTGTTCTCTCGCTCCTGGATTTCTTCCAACAGCAGATATAAATGCAGCAAAAATATTACCTATACCAATACCTGAGCCAATAACCCCTAAAACGGCGATTCCAGCACCTAAAAGTTTCGCAGCTTCAATATCCATATTTTTCTCCTTTGTTAAGTTGATAGATTAATGCAAATGTATTGCATCATTTATATATAAACAAGTTAATATTGCAAATACATAAGCTTGTAAAAAAGCAATTACAATTTCTAGCCCAGTAAGCGCGACCAGAAAAGCTAACGGTAGTACACCACCAATTATAAAAGAATTCGCTCCTAAAACAAACACGAAACCACCAATAACTTTTAGAAGGGTGTGCCCCGCCATCATATTCGCAAAAAGTCTTACAGATAAACTGATTGGTCTAGATATATATGAAATTATTTCGATAGGAACAAGTAATAACAACATTGGTTTAGGAACTCCACTGGGAGCAAAAAAACCTAGAAATTTTAATAATCCATGCTTAAAAATTGCAATAAAAGTAGCTGCAAGAAATATAAAAAATGCTATTGCAAAGGTAACAATAATATGGCTTGTCCAGGTAAAGCTTAAAGGCATCATTCCAATTAAGTTACCAATAAGAATGAAAAAAAATAAAGTAAAAATGAACGGTAAGTATTTTAAACCCTCTTTACCAATATTATCTCCAATCATAGTACTAATAAATTCGTAACTAAGTTCAACAAGAGATTGAATTTTGCTAGGAACAATTTTTAGATTCTTTAATCCAAAAAATAATATAGTTAAAATAAAAACTACAGATAGTACCATCACCAAAGATGAATTTGTAAAAGAAACATCAAAATCACCAACGTTTAATTGGATAAGTTTACTTATTTCAAATTGAGCTAAAGGACTTGCCATTCTATTTTTTCTTTATTTTTTCTAAATTAATTATTGAACGATACATTTTCACAAAGCCAGCTGCAACACCTAGTAACAAAAAAATTAAAAAAAATATTGGTTTTGTTGAAAATAATTTATCCATTCCGAGACCAATCATAATACCTACAAAAATACTTGCTATAAGATCAATTGATATTTTTAATCCAGATCCAATCATACTGGAGGTATTTATATTACTTTTAAATCCAATATTTTTATTTTGTTTAAATTCATTAATCTTTTTTTTTAATTCTTCATTTTTATCTTGCATTTACACAGCAGTTTTGAAGTTATTTGATTCAAAATCAACAGAAACGATATCTGATATACCCTTTTGTTTCATTGTGACACCATAAATTCTATCAACCATAGCCATAGTAGTTTTATGGTGTGAAATTATTAAAAATCGTGTATCAGTCTCATTTCGAATAAATTTCATAATTTCACAAAATTTATCAACATTTGCATCATCTAAAGCAGCATCTACCTCATCAAGGATACACAACGGGGAGGGATTAATGAGAAAAATGGAAAATATTAAAGCAATTGCAGTTAATGTCTTTTCACCACCTGATAGTAAACTGATATTGGTTAATTTTTTCCCGGGAGGTTTTGCAAAAATTTCAAGACCTGTCTGAAGTGGATCTTCAGATTTAATGAGTTCAAGACTCGCCTCACCGCCATTGAATAATTTTTTGAATAGTTTGGTAAAGTTTTCGTTAACTTGTTCAAAGGCTGAAAAAAGTTTACGTTTACCCTCATTATTAATTTGTGAAATCGCTAATCTTAATTTTTCTATAGCATCGTATAGGTCGTTTCTTTCCAATTCAATTCTATTGAATTCTTTTTTTATATCTTGCTCTTCAATATATGCTCTCAAATTAACAGGCCCCATTTGCTCTCTTTGTAAAATGTATTTGTCCAATTGACTTTTTGTATTATCGATTTGAATTTCTTCTTCATTACTAATATTTAACCTCTCTTTCATCTCTTCTGGTTGGCAATGAATTTTTTGAAAAATTATTTCTCTTAAGTTTTCTTTTTTTTCTTTGAGATAGTTTATATTTTCTTCTGATCTAATTGTTCTATCTTTTATTTGCTCTATTTCGGATTCTATTTTTTTGATTTCTTTATCAATGTGTTCTAATAAATCACTTTGTTGCTCAATTTGTTTATTACCTGCATCTATTTCTACGTTAAAATTTTTACCTTTATTTTCCAATGATGATAGCTTTTCCTCTAATTCCATTGGAAACTCTTGAATTTTCTTTTTTTCATTTTCAATTATTTTTTTTCTTGAATTAAAATTTGAAATTTGAGCTTCTGCTTCACTTTTTCTTTTTTTATTTTTTTTTAAATCCTCATACATGTAATTATACTTTATCTCACTGCTGATTATTTCTTCATTTAATTTAGAAATTTGAAATCTTTTTTTGTTTATTTCATCCTTAATTTCTAGAATTAACATTTCTGTTAAACTTTTTTCTCCTTTAGGATTTTTTTTGCTATGTTGATCTCTTATTTTCTGATGGTCATTAATTTTTTGCAGTTCATCATCAATTAAAATGATTTCTTTGTTAATAAATGAAATTTTTTCTGTTAGTTTTTCAAAGTTGCTTTTATTATCAATATTATTTTCACTTATACTTGAAATTTCGTTGGTTATTTTGTTTATTTCGAGATAGACTTTTTCTATTTCAGATTTATATTTAAACTCGTTTTTCTTATTCTGTTCACATTTTAACTTTAATTTCTTGATCTCATTTAATCTACCAATTAATTGTTTATCATAAATTTTTGAATTTTTTTTTAGTTTTTCTACTCTTGAACTATAGTTTATAATTTTATTTCTTTCTTTTTTTTCGTCAACATAACCATCCCATCTCCAAATTGTACCATCTGAACAGACAACCATTTGGCCAGTTTTTAATTGTTTTTGTTTTAAATAACCTGATTTGTTGTCATCTACATAGGTAACTTGAGATAAAAAAGGTAAAATTTTTTTTGGAAAATTAACAAATTGGCTAAGAGGATTTTCAGCTGATTCTAAATTACTGATTTCCATATCTACCCATCTTTTTTTAGAGTTAGATAATTCTGCATCTAATTCGTGTTTTAAAATTGAAAAAACTGCATTTTCATATCCCTTTTTTATTTTCAATAAATTGAAAATTGAATTTTTTGGAATATCATTGTCCTCAATTAATTTATTTAGTGTATGAATTTCCGTAGTAATTTCAGTCAATTTTTCCTTGAACTTAATTAGTTCCTGATTTTTGGAGTTTAAAGTTTCAGAATTTATCTGATTTTCTTTTGTTATTTTTACGTTATTAGCTTTTAATAATGATAACTTATTCTCTAAAACTATTTTTTTATCTTTAAGTGTTTCTATTTTCTCTTCAAATTCCTTAAGATTATTTTCATTAATTTCACGTTGAGCATATGTTTTTTGCCCTAGAAGATCATTTTTTTTGTTTATCAAATACTCCTGAGATTCTTTTAAATTATCTGATTTGAATTCCTCTCCAAGAAGAAGCTGCATTTCATTAACAAAATTTGACTCACTAGCTTTAAGTTTTTCTTGCAAATGAAATTCCTCTGTTTTGGATTCTTTCAAATTTATTTTTAGTTTTTTAATATCCACAAATTTGTCTATATTTTTAGAAATTTCTTTTATATTAAATGTGATTTCCTCGAGTCTATTTTTTTCAAGATTTCTATCTTTTTCTAAATTTTCAAGAAATTGTGTTATTTCTTTCTTTCTTGTATCAAGAAAGTTTTTTTTATTTAAAAGATTATTTTTTTCAGATAAGACTTTTTGTAAATTAGTATTAAAATTGAACACTAGGTCTTTTTGTTCCTCAATAAGATTTCTCTTTTCCTTTTTCATTACCTGACTTTTATCTAATTCTATTTTCAGTCCATCTAACTTTTTTCTATAATCTGAAAAAAGTCTTTTAATTTCATTAAATTTCTTGTCTAATTCCTTCCACTCAAGGAATAATATCAAATTTTCATTTTTTTTTATGTTATTTGTTAACTGTTGGTATTTTTCTGCTTGTCTTGATTGTCTTTTTAGTGTTCTCATCTGAAAATCTAAGTTTTTTAAAATATCATCCAATCTCGCAAGATTGATCGCAGTAGCTTCTAGCTTAAGTTCGGACTCACGTCTTCTAGCCTGAAGTCCTGAAATTCCAGCAGCGTCTTCAAGTATAATTTTTCTTTCGATTGGTTTAAAGTTTATTATTTGGTCAATATTACCTTGACCAATAATAGAGCTTGACCTTGAACCACTACCTGTATCTGAAAAGAAAACAGATACATCTTTGGCCCTTACCTCTTTATTATTCATTTTATAAAATGAACCAACACCCCTTTCAATACTTCTTGATACTACTAAGTCGTCATCTTTAAAAAACTTAATATCATTGTTATCTTTAGACTTTTCTAATTCTAATGAAACTTCAGCATAGTTTTTTGCTGGTAGAGTTTCAGTTCCATTAAATATGATTTCGTCCATAGAGCTTGATCTAAGAGTTTTTGAAGAAAGTTCACCCATTACCCATCTAATAGACTCAAAAATATTTGATTTTCCACAACCATTTGGTCCTACTATGCCAGTTACACCATCGCTTATTTCAATTTCAGTAGGGTGTGCAAAAGACTTAAAACCGGTGATCTTTAATTTGGTAACCTTAAACAATTTCTTATTTTAACATCGATTTAATTTTAGTTTCAAGAGCTTCAATTGTTAAATCTCCATTATATTTTTCACCATTTAAGTATAGTGTTGGTGTAGCTTTTATGTCATATTTTTTTGAAGAATTTAATCTTTGTTTTAATATCCCATCTTCAATAGATTTATTCCCAATGCAAACCTTTAGTTCTTCGTCTTTTAATCCACCAAACTTTGCTATCTTTAATAAAGATTTAAAAGGATCTTTAGTTCTTGTCCAATCCTTTTGCTTTTTATAAAAGACATCCAAGAATTTAAAAAATTTTTCGTTTCCAGCGCATCTTGCTATCATTGAAGCCTTAAGTGCAAATTTATCCAACGGAAAGTCTTTATATGTGAAATGAATAAGCCCTTTTTCTATATATTTTTCCTTTAATATTGGCATTACTTCATTATGGAACTTTGCACAATGCCCGCATGTTAAAGATGCAAATTCTACAATTTTAACTTTTGCATTTTCATCACCGAACGATTTAGATTCTAATGCCTCAATTGTGTCAACAACTCTTGCGTTTATTGAGGTCTGAAAAAAACCGAGGATCATAAAAAAAAAGAGATAAAATTTATTAATTTTTAATTTATTCATTTCAAGTATATAAGGGTTTCTTAAATTTTATTCCAGATACTAATTCAAATTTATAATAACTATTAATTTTATTCATTATTTCATGATTCTTATAACTTATTTCAAATGTGTTGTTACCAATAACTAACAACTCAAGTATATTTTTATCATTTGTCTTGTGTATTTTGATTGGGTAAATAATTCTAGAAAGTTTCTTACCTATAATATTTTCCCAATTTGATTGAACTTTAAATAAATTACTAGAAAATTTTTTGGTAATTGGTTTTAATACCTTTGGTAATATGGAGGAAATATATCTTGGATTTTTTAAATTCATTTTAGATTTAATAATAGCTTATATGAAACATATCAAATTTAACAATTTTACTAAAGAAAAAAAACTTTGGGTTAACCAAATAATATATTGGTACAATAAAAATAAACGAAATTTAATGTGGCGCAAACCAGAAAATCAAAATTTTTATAGTATATGGATTAGTGAAATCATGTTACAACAAACTAATGTTCAAACTGTCGAAAAATATTTCTTAGCTTTTAAAAAAAAATGGCCAACATTCAAGTCTTTTCTTAATGCCAACTTAAATGACATATTAAAAATATGGCAGGGACTAGGATATTACCAAAGAGCTAAGAATATCTATAAGACTCTCCAAATTTTGAGAAAAAATAAAATTAAAGTGACATATAATGAATTAATTAAACTACCTGGAATAGGTGATTATAGTGCTGCGGCAATTTCAGCAATTCTTGCAGATCAGAATCATGCAGTTGTTGATGGTAACATAAAAAGAATACTCTCTAGAGTATTTGATATTGATAGTCAATCAAATAAGTTTAAAACTCAAGTTTATAACAAAGCAAAGGAATTAACACCAAATTCGGGGAATGGCGATTATTGTCAGGCACTGATGGATATCGGTGCTACAATTTGTAAACCTAAACAAGTTAATTGTACTATCTGCCCATTGACAAATTTTTGTGACTTTTTTATTACAAAAAAAAAAATTTTAAAAAAAAAACTTTTTGTAAAAAAAAAAAAAGTTGGAGTAACTTTTGTTTATGAGTTTGAAAACGAAATATATATTGAAAAATCTGAAGAGGCTTTTTTACATGGATTAATGAAATTTCAAACTTCAGATTTTCTCGAATACCGATCAAACTTTGAATATACAAAAAAGAAAAAACTGTTAGATATGAAAAATAATTTTATTTCAAAAAATTCAAATTTAGGATTTGTAGAGCATCATTTTACAAATTTTCATCTTGTATTATTTATTAAAAAAATGAAAATTTATAAAAAATTCTATGATCCAAAAGGTTTGTGGATATTTAAAAAAGATTTTTTTAATTACCCATTTTCTAATTTAATGATAAAAGTATTTAAAAAGATTTAAAATTGATTAAAAATTATGGGAATTTTTAAATTTATCTTTTGTATTTTTTTTCTCTTGGTAATAAATTTCGGTTTTGAAATTTCTATTGCTCAAATTAATGACCACGAAAAAGCAATTGAAGCCGTAAAAAGTGGTGAAATCCTTCCCTTGGATCAAATTCTTCTAAACATCAGAAATCAATTTGATGGAAGAGTTCTTGCTATTAACCTAAAAGATAATGAACAAGGTCTTTTTGGTTGGGTTTATGACATAAGAATGATAAATTCTTACAACGAAGTTATAAATTTAAGAGTTGATGCGGGAACATCAACTGTATTAATGGTTGAAGGAGCTGACTAAAAGTCATGAGAATATTAGTTGTTGAAGATGATCCTAATTTAAATAAACAAGTAAAAAATGCTTTGGAAGATAACGGATATTCTGTTGATATAGCTTTAGATGGTGAAGAAGGACATTTTTTAGGTGATACGGAACCCTATGATGCTGTTGTTCTTGACTTAGGATTACCAAAAATAGATGGTTTGACAGTTTTAGAAAATTGGAGGAAAGAAAATAAAAAATTTCCTGTTTTAATTCTGACTGCGAGAGATAGATGGAGTGAAAAAGTAAATGGATTTGATGCTGGGGCTGATGATTATGTAACGAAACCATTTCAAATGGAAGAGTTGTTAGCAAGGTTAAGAGCCTTAATTAGAAGATCTGCTGGCCATGCTACCTCTGACATAGAATGTGGTCCACTTAAGATTGATATAAAATTAAATAAGGTATTTATAAATGGTACTAAACTAAAATTAACATCACATGAGTACAAAATTATTGAATATTTTTTGCATCATCAAGACAAAGTAATATCACGAACTGAGCTGACTGAGCATATTTATGACCAAGACTTTGATAGGGACTCAAATACTATAGAAGTTTTTATAGGGCGACTTAGAAAAAAGATAGGAAATAACATGATAAAAACCGAAAGAGGTTATGGCTATAGACTATCACTAGATGAGTAAAGATATTGAACTACATTAATTCTTTAGCATTAAGACTTTTTTTAAGTGCATTTGTTTGGATACTATTAACTTTAATGGGAGGTGGGTTATTATTATCGGATCTGTTTAGAGAAACCGCGGAAAAATCATTTGAAGATAAACTAAATCTTTTTATGGAAACACTGATTGGATCCAGTAAAATAGATTCTAGTGAGAGTATTACTGTAGTAAACCCCATAGGAGATCCAAGATTTTTTCAACCTTATTCAGGCTGGTATTGGCAAATTAACAAAGGTTCACAAACTTTAGTTAGATCACGATCTATGTGGGACCAAGTGTTGACTTTAGATAAAAGATTAATTGGTGGTAGAGCACAATTTTTAGATCCAAATTTACAAAATAAAAAAAACAAAAAAGTTATTTCATCCCAAAAACTAAAAATCTTACAAAGAGAGATTTCATTTCCCGGGTTTGATAATCCCCTAACTTTTATGGTCAGTGGTGATACTGATGAATTTGAAAAAAATATTTTAGCTTTCAATAATATTCTAATAATTTCACTTGTCATATTAGGCATGGGTTTATTGATCTCAGTTTATCTACAGGTAAAATATGGCCTTTTGCCTTTGCAAAAAATTAAAAATTCACTTTTTAAAATTCGAAATGGTGATGCAATTAAATTAGAAGACAATTATCCCACGGAGGTTTCACCACTGGCAAAGGAAATAAATATTTTGCTCGAGCATAATGAAAAGATTGTTGAGAGAGCAAAAACTCATGTAGGTAATTTAGCTCATGCACTTAAAACTCCACTCACTATAATTGGTAATCATGTTGATGAAAAAAAAGACAAGGATATTAAACCGCAAATTGACTTAATAAATAAAAATATTGATAGATATTTAAATAAAGCTAGATCTTCAACTAATGTAAAAATTATTAAGAGTAAGGTTAAAGTAGATAATCATGTTGAGAAGATAGCAAGTATATTCCAAAAGATTCATCCAAATAAAAATATAAAAGTCATAGTTAAAGATAAAAATCTGTTGATTCCAGGAAATTCAGATGATTTAGACGAAATTCTTGGAAATTTGTTAGAAAATGCCTGTAAGTGGACAAAAAAACTTGTTGAGATAAAAGTTCAAAGATTTTCCAAGAATTTAGTGAAATTTACTATCTCAGACGATGGACCTGGTCTCCCAGAGCACAAGCGAGCAGAAGTTTTTGCTCGTGGTTTTAGACTTGATGAACAAACACCTGGAACAGGTTTGGGTTTAAACATTGTAAAAGATACAGTTGAACAGTATTCAGGAAAAGTTTGGCTAACAAAATCAAATTTTGGGGGACTAACAGTGAACTTATTAATGCCTTTGTCTGTTTGATTTTATAAGAATCTAGTAATTGGTTTAAAACTCCTTCTATGAAACTTCGTAATACCAAAGCTTCTAATTGCGCTTAAATGTTTTTTTGTACCGTAACCCATATTTGATTTCCAACCATATTCTGGATAAAAACAGTCCAAATAATCCATTATTTGATCTCTAAATACTTTTGCTAGAATTGAGGCAGATGCTATTGCAATTGATTTCTGATCGCCTTTAATTAAAAAATGAGTGTTTTTTTTAAATTCAAACATTTTTCTCCCATCAATTTTTATAATTGTATCTAAATTATTGAACTTCTTATAAGCTCTTTCCATAGCCAATTTTGTTGCAGTGTTAATATTTTGATTGTCAATTTCTTCAACATAGGCAATTCCAAAGTTAAAATATGAGTGTTTTTTTAGAAAATTTGATAATTCAACTCTTTTATCTTTTTTAATTTTTTTAGAATCATCAATCAAAGCTAAATTTGAGCAATTTAAAATTGTAGATTTAAGTAATACTGCACATGCCACTAGTGGACCAGACCATGACCCTCTCCCAACTTCATCAATACCAATTGTTCTTTGTTCTATGTCAGTAGTATAATCAATCATATTATTTTTCTAATAAACGGGGAATTAACTCAATTAAGTTGCAAGGTTTATGATTAATATTAAGTTGAAATTTTAAGATATTATCCCAAGCATCTATACATGCTGATGGCGAACCAGGTAGAGAGAAAAAAAATTTACCTTTAGAAATTCCGGCCATTGCTCTTGATTGAAGAGCTGAAGTACCTATTTTGTTGAAGCTAATTTGTCTGAACATTTCACCAAAGCCGGGGATATCTTTTTCGATTATTTTATTTAGAACTTCAGGAGTTGAATCTCTCCCAGTTAAGCCTGTACCTCCTGTTGTTATAATTATATCTATAAAATTATTTTCAAGGCATGCCTTGAAGAAGTTTTCAATTTTTTTCATATCATCCTTGATTATACTTCTTGAAAAACAATTATGATTATCTTCTTTAATTCTATTTTCTAAAATATCTCCTGATCTGTCATTTGCGAGTGTTCTGGAATCAGAAATGGTTGCAATAGCAATGTTAAGATTTTTTTTTGGCATCATTTATTAATTCTCTTTTATTATTTCATTAAGCTTGCATACGTCTAACCAAGCATTTTTTTTTTCTGAGGGATTTTTTATTAAAAATGAAAGGTTATGCATTATAAAGCTTTTTATCCTCAAATTTCCTACTTCATAAGTAAAGACTTTCCCCCTCAACTTTGCTATGGATTCATTTTTTTTTAGTAAATATCTTGCAGTAAACCCCCCAAAAATTATCAATAATTTAGGATTAATAATTTTTATAAGTTCTTGAATTTTTGGAAGACATACTCCTATCTCTTCAATATTTGGTTCCCTATCTCCGGGAGGTCTCCAAAAAATTAAATTTGAAATATAAAAATTTTCTTTAGATCGACCGATATATGAGAAAATTTTATTAAAAAACTCACCTTTTTGCCCCGAAAATGGTACTCCGCTTTTGTCTTCTTCTTTGTTTGGAGTACCGCTAATAATCATAAATTTTGAGTTTATATTCGTATCTGAAAAAACACAATTAGTTGCTGTCTCTCTGAGATTAAAATCTAAAGAAACCATTTGTTTTCTAAAATGACTAATACTTTCTCTTTTACTTCGAAAACTTAGCTTTTTTTTAGTATCAAAACTCTTAATTGCTAAAGAATTTTCAATAAATTTACTTGAGGTTTTTTTTCCTATGTTATCTTTAATTCCAATTTCGTTACAAAATTCAATAAAAGACTTTGTGTTTTTAATAACCATTTCATATATAATAACTGTAATATAAAAAAATTAAATTTATTTTGTAAATTATAAAGGTAATTGTTATGAGCAGGGAAAGTATGGAATATGATGTTGTTGTAGTTGGTGGAGGTCCATCAGGTCTTGCGGCAGCAATAAAGTTTAAACAGCTTTGTAAAAAAAATAATAAAGATTTTAGTATATGCGTTGTAGAAAAAGGTTCACAAATTGGCGCTCACACACTTTCAGGGGCAGTTCTTGAAACAAGAGCTCTAGATGAACTAATTTCAGATTGGAAATTGAAGGATTCACCAATCAAAACAAAAGTAACAAATGAAAAATTCATGTATTTGAGTGAAACTAGCGCTATTAAAATCCCCACGGTATTTTTACCCAAAGTGATGCATAATAGGAATAATTACATAATCTCATTAGGCAATTTGAATATTTGGTTAGCAAAACAAGCAGAAGAACTGGGAGTTGAAATTTATCCAGGTTTTGCAGCCTCAGAATTAATCATTGAGAACGAAAAACTTGTTGGAATCACAACAGGTGACCATGGTATTTTAAAGAACGGTGAAAAAGGCCCTAATTACCAACAAGGAATAGATATTTTTTCAAAATATGTTCATTTTGCTGAGGGATGTAGAGGACATTTAGGAAAGAAAATAATAAAAAATTTTGCTCTTGATATAAATTCTGAGCCCCAAACTTATGGAATTGGTCTAAAGGAGCTTTGGGAAATAAATAATGAAAAATCAAATCCTGGTGAGGTTGTTCATTCCGTAGGGTGGCCTTTAGATCAAGAAACATACGGAGGTTCTTTTCTTTATCATTTAGACAAAAATCTTGTTTCAGTTGGGTTTGTAATTGGACTTGATTATAAAAATCCATACCTTTCACCATATGATGAATTTCAAAAGTTTAAAACTCATCCAAAGATCAAGGATATATTTAAAGGTGGTAAGAGAATATCCTATGGTGCAAGAGCTCTAAACGAAGGTGGATGGCAGTCCCTTCCAGATCTAGTTTTTGACGGAGGATGCTTAATTGGTTGTGAAGCTGGGACTTTAAATACCCCTAAGATCAAAGGGACCCACACAGCCATGAAATCCGGCATGATTGCTGCAGAAGAAACTTTTAAAGCTTTACTAGTTGGAAGAAGGAATGACAAGCTAGACACTTATCAAAAAATATTTAAATCATCATGGGCTGGCAAAGAACTATATGATGCTAGAAATGTAAGACCTGCATTCAAATGGGGATTAAAAATAGGGATGTTATTGTCTGGTATTGACCAAAATATATTTCGTGGTAAAGCTCCATGGACACTGTCTCATCACGTAGAAGACCATAAATCTTTACTTGATATTTCAAAAGTAGAAAAAATTAATTATCCAAAACCAGATGGTATATTAACCTTCGACAAATTGACCAACGTATCTTTTACTTCAACTTATCATGAAGAAAACCAGCCTGGGCATCTTAAAATTATTAACGACGAAATCCCAATAAGTTATAATAATAGGTATTTTGACTCACCAGAACAAAGATATTGTCCCGCTGGTGTTTACGAGATAGTAAAAGATTCTGAAAAATTAAAACTTCAAATAAACGCACAGAATTGTATTCATTGCAAAACGTGTGACATTAAAGATCCAAGTCAAAATATTAAATGGGTGGTTCCAGAAGGAGGTGGAGGTCCAAATTATACAAATATGTAAAATTTATTGTGTATTTATTTTTATTTGCTTAATATCTAGCTCTTTATCACCAAACGAAAGTACATTAAAAAAAAATAAAATTTCTGAATCTTTACCTACAGAATCTGGAACATATCTATCATGGATAATAGCAGAAAAAAACGGTAGTTTTAAGCAAGCATTCGATTTAGTTTCAAAAATCAAGTCGTCTTTAACCGAAATTGATATCTTAAAGAGGGCATTTTTTTTGTCATTAAATCATGGAGATTGGGACACTACCATATTTTTTGCCAAAAGAATTGATAATTTAAATTCTAATTTTTTTTTTTCTAAATTAGTTTTAGCTACTCACGAGTTTATTAAAGGTGATCCAAAAAAATCTGAACAGCTATTTAAAAAAATAGATTTTTCAGTAACAAACGAAAAGTTTATTAATATAATTTTAGCATGGATAAATTTTTCATTTAATAATGATCCCCAAATTTTAAGTGCAATTAATGAGGAAGAAATAAGACCTGAAAATTGCTCACCCCTTGAATGCTTGCATTCCGCACTTCTAAACGAACTGTCAGGAAAAACAGATAAGTCCAGCAAATTTTTTGAAGAGCTTAAAATAAACAATCAATCTTATAGAATCTTAGAAATTCTTTTTGTTAACTATCTAGAGAAAAAAGAAATTGATTCTTACAGAGAAATTCTTGAAAAATTAAAGAATGAAAACCTTTCTGTTTCTAACTTTAATGACCTAACTAACATAAAAAAGCAATTTAGCCCGATAGAAAATCCAAATGATGGTTTGGCAGAAGTTTTTTTAAATATTGCAGGGTGGTTTTATGAAAATAAGATTTACGATATTTCTAGTTATTTTTGTAATATTGGATTGAAAATAAGACCTGACTTTTATTCTTTAAAATTTTTATTAGCAAATGTTTATGAAAAACTTGGACACAAAGAGGCTTTGTTAGATTTTTTAAATGATTCATCTCAACCAAATATTTATGATCTTCATTTGTCAAAAATTAAGTTACGAGCTCTAAATAGTTTAGAGAAAAAAGATAAATCGATTCAAATCTTGAAAAAACTCTTGAAAAGAAATCCCGATAATAGTGAAGTGATTTTAATATTAGCTGATTCTCTCAGAAGCATAGGTAAGTACAAAGAATCAATTGCTTACTATGATAATGTCATAGAAAAAATTGATGAAGAAGATTCTCGATATTGGAATATATTTTATTCTAGAGGAATTTCATATGAACGCTTAAAAAAATGGAAGTTAGCAGAGCGTGATTTCTTATTATCATTAAAATTAAACCCTGAAGCACCATATGTTCTTAACTATCTTGGTTACAGCTGGTTAGAACGAAAAAAAAATCTAAAAAAAGCATTAGATTTAATTAAAACAGCTTCTGAGATTCAACCAAATGATGCATATATTACTGATTCACTTGGATGGGCTTACTTTTTGTTGGGAGAATACGAAATGTCTATTAAAATTTTAGAACATGCAATTAGAATGTTACCATCTGATCCAACTCTTAATGATCATCTTGGAGACGCTTATTGGGAGGTAGGCAGAAAATTTGAGGCAATTTCTCAGTGGAAAAAAGTACTTGTTTTTAAACCAAATAAAGAGTTAAAAAGAAAAGTTGAACAAAAAATTTTTAAACTGCGATGATTAGTAACTCTATAAAAATCTTTGATACATTTGCTGAAGCATTCCCTATGAAATGTTCACGTCTTATTGTTACGGCTGAAACAGAAAAATGGGCAAGAACTGCCGCCAATTCATTTACTGGATTTGCTACTTCGGTAATAGGTTGCGGTTGTGAATCAGCAATAGAAAAAACATTAAGTAAAAATGAAACTCCTGACCAAAGACCAGGTGTATCAATATTAATTTTTTCAATGTCCTCTAAAGAATTGTCAAAACAGATATTGAATAGAGCAGGTCAATGTATTATGACTTCTCCAACCTCAGCACTGTTTTCAGGAAATGATGGAGATATAAAGATAAAACTTGGCAATTCTCTGAGATATTTTGGTGATGGTTTTCAAATATCTAAGAAAGTAGACAAAAAGAGATTTTGGAGAATTCCAGTTATGGATGGTGAATTTATTTGCGAGGACTACGCTTATCAAGTTGATGGTGTTGGTGGTGGAAATTTTTTAATTCTAGCTGATACTAAGTTGAACGCTTTAAAAGCCTCAGAAGTTGCGGTTCGTGAGATGCAGAAAATACCTAATACAATTTTGCCTTTTCCAGGTGGGGTAGTACGGTCAGGATCGAAAGTAGGATCTAAATACAAGTCATTATTAGCATCTACCAATTTTGAGTACTGCCCAACAATTAAAGGTGTTGTAAAAACAGCATTATCTAAAGCAGAAAATTCTGTGTTGGAAATTGTAGTTGATGGGTTAACAAAATATGATGTAACTTTATCTCTTAAAGCAGGTATAAAAGCAATTATAAAACTTGGTAAAAAAAGTGGAGTTAAATCAATTTCGGCAGGAAATTATGGAGGTAAACTTGGACCATTTCATTTTCATCTTCGTAACATATTAAAATGATTAAAATACAATTGACACCTAGAATAATTATAGACTCTGACTTAAATTTGGAAGGATTATCTAGTATTGATATCTCAAAATTTAATCAAAGCAAACTTGAGACTTTCAGAATTAAATACAGAAATAAAATCTGCTTTTTACGAAATATTTTTAAAATTAATGTAGAAAAAGACTCCATCAATAAAATAATAATTAAAAAATCAAACCAATTTTTTCAAAATCTTGGTTTTAAATGGAGGAGTGATTTATTGGAGGTTTTTGGAAATGCTGGTTCTTTTTTTGGAGCAAACATGACTGGTGGCAAAGTTGTTCTTCATGGATCTTGTAATAACTTTTTAGGGTCGAATATGGAAGGTGGAGAAATTATCGTAAAAAAAAATGCTGGAAATTTTGTTGGTTCTTCCTCTTTTGGAAATTTAGTTGGAATGACCAATGGTAAAATTATCATACACGGAAATGTGGGGAATTTTTTGGCATACAAAATGAGAAGAGGTTTGATAATGATTAAAGGAAATGTTGGGGATAATTGCGCAAACTTTTTGATCGCGGGAACAATTATCGTTAGTGGTAATATTGGAAATGATTTTTGCTTAGGTATGAAAAGAGGGAGTTTAGTATTAAATAAAAAACCAAAAAATATATTAATTAGATTTAAAGATTGTGGAATACATGAACTCAATTATTATAAAATATTTAGCCCCTTATTGAAAAACCTTGGCTTTAAAAAGGCTTTGGTTTTTAAAAAGTTCACTGGTGATAGAACAAATTTAGGCCTTGGAGAGATTCTAATATCTGAGAATTACTAATTAATTTTCTCTTTAATTTTATTTATCAAACCTTCAGCTCCCTCATTTTTAATAATTGAAAAAAATTCAGATTTTTTTGTAGCTATTTCACTTATTGATCCGGTTAGCAAAACATCGAAAACTTTCCAATTTTTCCCATCATACAAAAATAAGTAATCAATTTTAATAGGTTTTTCATTATTAATTTTTAATAAGGTTTTAACGATTTTTTTATTATCACTAATTTCTTCTAAACTGACATATTCGAAATTTAAGGATTTAATGTCCTTAAATCTATTAGCATAGTTAAAAGAGATATAGTCTAGAAAGACTAAACTTAATTCATTTTGCAATTCATTATTTAAATCTTTCCAAGATCTTCCATAAATAAACTTTATCATTTTTTCATAATCAAAAGTTCTTGATATGATAATTTTTAAAAATTCCTTTTTTTCATTTATTGTTTTAATATTGTAATTAGTATTTTTCAATGAATTATGAAACTCCTCTATATTAGTAATTGCTTTTTCCGAACAATTAATATTAGTTGAAAACAAAAGCAATAAAGAAAATATTAAACAACAAGTATTTTTATTTTTCATTGATTCTAAAATCATATACGTTAACTATTTAATATTTAATTAATTATGTCAAAAAAAATTTTTATCACCGGAGCTAATGGATTTCTAGGAACTTCAATCACAAAGTTGGCTTTAAAAAAAAAATTTAAAGTAAGGGCTTTTGTTAGAAAAAATTCTGATATTTCAAATTTAAAAAAACTTAACGTAGAAATTGTTTATGGTGATCTTCGTGATTATAAATCATTGGAATCAGCAATTGGTGATTGTAAGATTTTCCTTCATGTAGCAGCAGATTACAGATTATGGGTTAGAAAAAAATTTGAAATTTATGAATCAAATTTGCAAGGTACGCAAAATTTAATTGATATTATTAAAAAAATTAAAAATCATAGGATTGTATTCACATCGAGCGTAGCAACAATTGGGATTGGAGATTATGTATCTAATGAAGATACATTTGTAGATTTTTCACAAATGATCGGTGATTATAAAAAATCTAAATACTTGTCAGAAAAGATAGTAAAACAAAACATTAATTCCGGTTCCATTAACTGTATTATAGTTAACCCTTCTACACCTATAGGCCCTGGAGATCTCAAGCCAACTCCAACTGGCAATGTTATACTTCAGGTTTTATTAAAAAAAATGCCTGCGTACGTCGAAACAGGTTTGAATATAGTGCATGTTGATGATGTGGCTCAAGGACATTTTCAAGCATTAGAAAAGGGAAAAATTGGTGAAAGGTATATCCTTGGAGGGGAAAATTTAGAATTTAAGAAGTTTTTAGATTTGATTTGCACATATGCCAACTTACGAAAGATTAATTTTAGAATGCCAAAAAAACCTCTCTATCCATTTGCTTATCTCAATGAATCATTCGCAATGATTGATAAAAGTTACACACCAATGCTTACTGTTAATGGTCTAAAAATGTCAGAACACAAAATGTTTTTTTCATCTGAAAAAGCAAAAAAATATCTGGGATATAGACCTAGGAATATAAATAATGCTATAAAAGATTCAGTGGATTGGTTTAGGAAGTATTTTATAAAATGAATATTGATAGGAGAAATATGATTTGAAACCTTTAAAAGTATATTTGGCTCAACCCAGAGGATTTTGCGCAGGAGTTGAAAGAGCAATAACGATAGTAGAAAGAGCATTAGAAATTTATGGTCCTCCCGTTTATGTTAGGCATGAAATTGTTCATAATAAAAGAGTTGTTAATAATTTAATCTCCAAAGGTGCTATATTTGTTCAAGAACTTGATCAAATTCCTGCAGGTGCAGTTACAGTATTCAGTGCACATGGCGTTGCTCAAAAAGTAGAAGACACAGCTCATTTGAGAAAACTTCCAGTCCTAGATGCTACTTGCCCATTGGTTGCAAAAGTTCACAAAGAAGGTCAAAGGTATTCTGCAAATGGATATGAGGTTGTATTAATTGGACATGAAGGTCATCCAGAAGTTGTGGGTACAATGGGGAGAATAACAGGTGACGTTTATTTAGTTTCTAATACTGAAGATGTAAAAAAACTTAAAGTAAAAAATCCCTCCAGGTTATCGTACATAAGTCAGACAACTTTATCTGTAGATGATACGAAGGTTGTTATTGAAGCTTTGAAACAAAGATTTCCAGAAATTGAAGGGCCTGACGTTAAAGATATTTGTTATGCAACCCAAAACAGACAGTCGGCCGTAAAAGATTTAGTTGACCATGTTGATTTGATGTTGGTAGTAGGTGCTAAAAATAGTTCAAATTCAAACAGATTGAGAGATTTAGGTGAGGAATATGGAGTTAGTACTTATTTAATTGAATCCTGTAAAGACCTTGATAGTAGTTGGTTTAACAATGTAAACTCTGTTGGAATCTCATCTGGGGCATCCACCCCAGATGAGTTAGTAAACGAGGTTATTGATAGAATATCAACTTTTAGAAAAATAAAAATAGAAAAAAGATCAGGAATCGAAGAAAACGTTGTGTTTAAATTACCAAAAGAACTTGTAAATCACGAGCTTGCAAATTAATATGCAATAGAAATTAGTATAATAAAATGTCAATACCGATAATCCAACAAATACGCGTAGGTTCATATATTTTAAAGCAGAAGTTATTAAAAAAAGAGAAATACCCTCTTGTTTTAATGTTAGAGCCTTTGTTTAGATGTAATTTAGCCTGTGCTGGTTGTGGAAAGATAGACTATCCGAAAGAAATTTTAGATCAAAGATTATCAGTCAAAGAGTGCATAGATTCAGTAGAGGAATGCGGAGCTCCTATTATTTCCATTCCAGGTGGTGAACCATTGATACACAAAGAAATGCCAATTATAGTAAGTGAGTTGGTAAAAAGAAAGAAATTTGTATATCTTTGTACAAATGCTTTACTAATGGAAAAAAAACTTGAGCAGTATAAACCAAGCTCTTACTTTACTTGGTCGGTGCATCTTGATGGTCTTAAAGAGGATCACGATAAAGCAGTTTGTCAAGAGGGAGTATTTGACAGATGCGTATCAGCTATACAAAAAGCTAAATCAAAAGGTTTTAGATGTAATGTCAATTGCACTGTCTTTGATAATGTAAATGAATCTTCATTAATTAAATTTTTAGACTACGTAACAAATGTCTTAAAGGTTGATGGAATTACTATATCACCAGGTTTCGCATACGAAAGAGCACCTGATCAAAAACATTTTATTAAAAGATCGAATACAAAGAATTTTTTTAGAAAGATTTTTAAATCTAAAAATTTTAAAAAATGGGATTTTAGTCATTCAGGATTGTACTTAGATTTTTTAGCTGGAAACCAAAATTACAAATGTACTCCTTGGGGAAACCCAACTAGGAATATATTTGGGTGGCAAAAACCATGTTACTTGCTTGGAGAAGGTTACGTAAAAACATTTAAAGAACTAATGGAATCAACAGAGTGGGAAAAGTATGGTACAGGTAATTATGACAAATGTTCCGATTGTATGGCTCACTGCGGTTACGAAGCCTCAGCAGTTTCTGATGTTTTTGAGAGTCCCTTAAAAGCTATAAACGTGGCTATGAATGGGCCAAAAACTGATGGTGCTATGGCGCAAGAAATTGATTTAAGTAAGTCTAGAGATCCAGATTTTGTGTTTGATACCCATGTTAGTGAAATGATGAAGAGAATTCACGCACAAAAAGAATCCGCTTAAATACATATTCTCTCCAAACAATATTATTGATTTGTTTAGGAACTTTCTCTTTTCCAGCACATGTATAATAAAATCGTTAAGATTAGAAAATATAGCACAGGATTTAATAGTTGTTTGTTTTCAAAACCTTCAATCGTGAAATTATTATTACGAAGAAAAAAAAGGACATTTTTTTCTTTATTTATTTTATCTGATACCCTTGCTGTTTTAAACTTTGGAACTGAATTGTCATTAATCCATATTGATTTTGAAAAAATATTTGAAAATTCTATATTTTGTAAATACTCGTCAGTTAAGTGTATTTCATTTAATTCTAAATTATTTTCACTGGAAGTATCAACAACAACTTGATTATTTAAATCGCTAATAACGTATAATCCTTCTTCTTGATATTCGAAAATTTCAGAGTAATAATTTTTTTTAATTTTTTTTAATATTTTTTCTATTACTTTTCCTTTCGGCGTTGTGATTATTATTTTAATCTCCTTAATCTTTGGTTCCTTAAGAAAATTTTTTGTTATTAATAATTTTTTATCATTCTGAGGTTCGACTTTAAGTTTACTATCTTCTAAACTTGGCTCTTTCATAAGCCAGTGAGCTAGATTTTTAATTAATTTGTTATAAGGCCCACCATCATCATTTCCTGTTTTTGTCCATAGCCAAATATTTTTACTGTATATCTGAGCAATTCTACCCTTATTTACTT
This sequence comes from uncultured Alphaproteobacteria bacterium, assembly GCA_902523675.1. Classification (GTDB taxonomy): domain Bacteria; phylum Pseudomonadota; class Alphaproteobacteria; order Methylaequorales; family Methylaequoraceae; genus SP4073. Next base: position 81,091 of record CABZAL010000001.1, read on the forward strand.
TCTTGATAACCAATAAAGGCTTATTATTGAGTCCAGACAAGAGAGTAATAGATTCATCATCTATTTCATCAATTTTATTCATCTGATACCATGAACCATAATTTTTTGTCTTAGAAAAAAGGTTTTTTGTCACCGGATGAACTTTTCCTATTTCAGTTAATTGTGGTTTATATTTTCCGACAAGAACCTTTCCAGATGGGATTCCTGGAAGTATTTTTCCTATTTCAGTTCTAAATAAACTAGATTTCGAATTATAAGATGGTCCAGTAATTTCTAATATAGCTCCTCCTTCATCAACAAACTTTAAAATATTTTGAAAATAGATTGGATTTAAGACATTTTTACCCATAAAATTATCAAAAATAACTAACTGAAATTTATTCAGTTTTTTTTCGAAGAGTTCTTTTGTAGGAAAAGGGATTAGTGAGAGTTCATTTACTGGCGTATTATCATTTTTTGTTGGTGGCCTTAAAACTGTCATATGAACTAATTCAACTGACGGATCAGATTTTAGAAAATTTCTCCATACCCTAGTACCGTTATATGGTGCACCCGATATAAGGAGAACCCTTAATTGTTTTCTTATGCCGGTAATTTTGACAATTTTTGAATTATTTATGGTTGATAGCTCATTAGGCCTAATCTTTGACGATATTTTTATAATATTTTCGCCTGGTTCTAGTGAATTAATTTTTATACTGGTGTTAGCACCGTTTACTACCTGAATTTCTCTCTTACTGTTTTTTTTTTCAATTAATAATGTAGTTTTCTTCTCATTAGACTCTAAGAAGTCTTTAAGATTAACTATTATTTCTGATTCTTCATCTAAATACCCAAATTCAGGTTTAGAAATAATTGATAATCTTTTATCATTAATTTTTTTTTCCCCAACTAATAAGAAATAAACAGGAACATCATACTTATCAAAAAAATTATTTTTATTAATATCATGAATTTGACCATCAGTTAAAATAAGAATTGCAGATAATCGTTTAGAGGGAATTTTATTTATGTTATTTTCTAAAATCGATAAAATATTAGATTTATTAGGTTCTTTGTTTTTTAATTTTTTACTTGGGAGTTTTTTATTTTTAATATTTTCTACACTGCCAAATTGGATTGTAGTTTCTTCTTTTTCAATTTGAACTTCAAGGATGTCTAATGATTGAAATCTTCCTATTTCATTTAAGATAGTTGCATATACTTCCTCTACTTTTTTATCTCTTTCTGCTATTTTCTGACTATCTGTTTTATCAATAACAAGGGTAATTATATCTTTTTCAATTTTTCTTTTTTCGATTTTTAAGCTTGGTTGAGAAATCATAATTACCAGGGTTACAAAAATTAGAACTCGATAAATTATTCCAGATGCAGAATTAATAATTGAATACAAAGTAAAAACAAAAAAAAGAATTATAAAAGAAAAGATGTACCAATATGAAATTATTGGAGAAAAAGTAAGATTTGAAAAAAAACTTTCAGTCATTTCTTGTCCATTCTTTTTAGAATTTCAGGTATATGGACTTGATCTGTTTTATAATTTCCTGTTAAGGAATAAATGAGTAAATTAAGTCCAAACCTAAATGACATATTTCTTTGATTAGGATTATTCTCTAATATTGGAAATAAAAATTCATCTTCATTATTTTTAGCCCAAGCTCCTGTCCAATCATTATTTCCAAAAACTACAGATGAAGCACTGTCAAACTTTAATGAATTGGATTTTAAGAAAAAAACTGGTTCATTCCTTCTTCCGGGAAAATTTTTTAATAAGTAGAAACTTTTAGCTATCGCATGGGATTTATTTAGAATCTTAAGATTTCCTGGAAAATTTGATTCCAATAAACTTTCAAACCTCTTTAGACATTTGTCAATAATTATTTCATCCTGATTTAACTTACAATCTATCAATAATAATCCACCATCATTAATGTATTGTTTAATCTTTTTTGGCAAGCTTTTCACTTCTGTATTTGTTGCCCAATAAATTAGAGGAAAAGAAAAAAGCTTATCTTTTCTTAAATCGATGGATTTTGGATCCGTAAAAATAGCAGCAGTTTTCTGAGTTATGATATCTGATAGATTTTTTAGTCCATTGTAAGAAACTTCATCAATTTCCGGGTTTCCATTTAATATATAACCAATCTTATTCTCACTTATTTCACTAATTTCTATTTTTTCCGCTTTTAGCTCATGTGAAATTGATAAGAATAAAGAGAAAATTGAAAACATTAATTTTTTAAAATTAAGTAATTGTCTTGAAAAAAGTGTTACTATAGTGTCTGTAATAAAAAGAAAGATTGCTAAAACAAATAATGCATTTCTTAAATTTATATTTTTTTCATTATATTTTTGGTCGAATGAGATTTTGTTATTAAACCTTGAAAGTTTAAACTTTAATTGATTACTTCTTCCAGAATTTAAAGCATAAATTCCATAAACATCTTTATAAAGACCAGGCGGATGGTTAAAATTTATTTTCAGGGTTTTAAGCATATTTATATTAGTTATATTTAAACTTTGAGGTGAGGGATCAACAAGTTCTCCAAATGCATCTAAATTTTTAAAAGGCTTTAATGTTCTATTTTCTCTTAACTTAACCCCTTTACTTTGATCCACAATTTTTTGAAGTATATCAACGAAAAAGTATGATAGTGTAAGGTTAGACCAAGTAGTGTTGCATGGAATATGAAACAATATTATCTGACCTTTAGATTGTGAAATACTTGATATCAATGGTGTTCCGTTTTCTAGTCTAAGCCATACATTTATATTTCTGTAAGAACTTGACGGACTAGACTCAATATATTTCGTAATTTCAATTTCATCAGGGATTTCTAAACCATGTAAAGGACTTTCAGCGGAAATCTCAAGCAAATTCAGTGATTGCCTTAAACTAAGTTTTCCTCCAATTGAAATTTTCTTTCCAGTAAGTGAAAAAGCGCTTCTTAATTTTCTATGAGATAGACTCTCAATATCTTTTAAGAAATTTTCTCCTGCAAACTTTACTAGTGTTCCACCATCGTTAATCCACTTTTCTAATTCTTCAATTGATTCATCATAATTTATGAATTGGTCATCAACAAACAGAAGTTTTATTTCCTTATCCAAGATCTTATCGAAACTATTTTTTTTTATTTGAAAGTTTGTCTTAAGAGCTTTTTCAACGAAGTAACTCCCACTATCAAAATTTAAAGTCTGAGTATTTTGATTAGTTTCAATAATTCCAACAGTTTTTTTTTTTTGAGTTTCGCTTAAAAAAACCTTTGTTGACGATGAATTGATATTATTAAACCTAAAATAATCAATTTTATTTTTTAAACTTGCTGGTACTGCCAATTGTATTTCTGACACGTAAAAATTTTGTTTTTGTATTAAATTTGTTTTAAACGATGTTTTAAATAACAGTCTATTATCAAAGCTATAACAATCAATGGTACCTTCATTAAATATCTTAAGAGGATGAAAAATCTCGAAATTAAAATTATCATTTTTTTGGGATTTAAACTTTATTATTGGAGGTATTTTTTCTTTATTAATGTTGAAGATTTTTATATTATTTTTGCTTAGTTCATCAAATAAACCAGTTTTATCTTTTATATCTATCGGTTCAGTAAACCAATAAATATTATCAAATTTTTTTTCAAAATTATTTATTTTTTTTTTTAATAAAGAGTAATTAGGATCCCAAGGGAGGGGTTTAAGGTTTAAAAGTGATTCAAGAATTTCACTAGAATTTTTTCCGTGCAAATAAAATAAATTATTTTTTGTTGATTCAGTTGTTGTGATTATTGAAAAATTATTTTGCTCATTATTATTTTCTAAAATTAATTGTGTGATCTTATTAATTGTTGATTTCCATGCAAGACTTGAAAATCTACTATTATCAATAATGATGAGATTTGACACAATATCATTATTGGATCTATTAATTTGTGGTTGACTAAATCCTAATATAACGGATGTTAATAACAATAAACGCAAAAATACAATTAAATTTGAATTTTTTTCTGGTTTGTTATCTATAGATTTATTTTTTGCAAGAAAAACTATTGCAGGAAATTTTTTTAGCTTTGGAGAAGGTGGCACAGTCTTCAAAAACCTCCAAATAAAAGGAAATAAAAAAAAAGCTAACAAAAAAAATGGATATGTAAAAAAAACTTTAGAGAAGAAAATCATAAATTTTTAATTTTTAAAATATTCTGTATAATTTTGCTATAATGGATTCATAACTTTCATTAGTCGTGTTGGAAACAAACTTCCAACCAAATTTAGAACACAGAACTTTTAATTTTTCTTGATGTTCTTTAAACCTTTTTTTATAAGTAATTTTCATATTTTCTGACTTATTAAAAAGTTTATGTAAACCAGAAATAGGATCAAAAAATCTATTTCTTCCTTCAAATGGGAAATTTACTTCTGATGAGTCTAAAATCTGAATTAAAAATCCGTTAAATTTCGTTTGTGACAAATCAAAAAGCTTTGTCTTTATCTTTTCTGTATTTTCTAAAAAGTCTGAAATAAAAAAAACTATATCATTTTTTCTAATTCTATTATCTTGAGACTTATTTTTTTTAATGAGCTCAGAAGCCATCGTAATATAATTTTTATGTCCTTTCTTTAAACCTAACTCCGAGCCGATAACCCCAACTTTTTCTCCGGATTTAAGTAAAACATCTAGAAATATTAGCCCAATTAGAGTTGCCCTTTCAAGTTTTGTTTCCACATTTTTTGAATTTTTGTAATTCATACTCCCACTTTTACTAACATAAAACCAAATATTATTGGCATTTTCACTTTCATTATTTTTAATAAAAAGCTCTCCTTGTTTGGAGGATCTTTTCCAATCAATTTTTTTGATCGAGTCCCCTACATTATATTTTTCAAAATCCCAAAAATCCTCACCAGATCCAGACTTTTTTACATTTACATCACCAAAATCGTGAGATTTTGAATTTTTGTATGATATTTTAATTTTTGGAAGTTTTACAGAGATAGATTTTGCCTTTTGAACTAAATTTTTCATTTTAATTTAAATCTTCACAAACTTTGTTGATTAAATAATCTGTTTTTATCTGTTCTGTTTGTGCTTCAAATGTTAATGAGATACGGTGACGAAGACATGGCTGAGCTAAGTTAATTATATCTGCTATAGAAGGTGAAAGATTGCCTCTTAATAGTGCTCTTGCCTTAGCAGCTCTGATTAAAGCCAAACCTCCTCGGGGTCCCGCCCCCCATTTTATATATTTTTTAATATAATTAAACCTTGTTGATTCGGGTCTGAGATGTCTAATAATTTTTAGTGTAAAGTCAGCAACAGACTCTCCAACTGGTAAATCATCAGAATTATCAATTAATTCTAACAAATGTTTTGATTCTAACTTTTTAATATTTAGTTGTTTATAACTTTTAGTCATTAGTATTTTTTTTTCTGTATATTCGTCAGGATAAGAAATGTTTATATGCATTAAAAACCTATCAAGTTGAGCTTCAGGTAAGGGATATGTTCCTTCTTGTTCGATTGGATTTTCTGTTGCAAGAACGATAAAAGGTTTTGGCAAATCAAAATTTTTGCCATTGACTGTGATGTATCCTTCTTGCATAGCCTGAAGAAGAGCAGATTGAGTCTTTGGACTTGCTCTATTAATTTCATCAACCATAAGAAGGTTACAAAAAATTGGACCTTTAATGAATGAAAACTCTTTTAAATTTTTTTGATCAATAACCTCGGTTCCCAGAATATCATTTGGCATCAAATCAGGTGTACATTGGATTCTATTTGAAGATAAATTTAAGCTTTCTGCTAAAGTCTGAAACAAAAGCGTTTTTCCAAGACCCGGAACACCAACTAATAGTGTATTACCTGATGCTAGTATTGAAGACAGAACTTGTTCAACAATTGCCTTTTGACCAAAAAATTTTTCTCCAACAATTTTACTAATAGCATCAATCTTTTCCAAAGACTGAGACATTTTTTTATCAATTCTTAACATATAAAATAAACTTTAATCTTTTTTATCATTATGATTAAACTATAGATATGTTTAAAATATTATTCATACTATTTTTCGTAATCATAATCTATCTAGTTTATAGATTGACAACAAATTCTTCATTAAAAAAAAAAAATTTAATTTTCGTTAATATAATTGCAATATCAAGTATACTTTTTTTTCTAATTTTATTCTTTTATTTGAATGAAACCAATATAGAAAGTTTATATGTGCCTCCAAAATTTGATGGAGAAAAAGTAATTCCAGGTTATTTCAGTGAAATCAAATAATAAAATCAGTGGCTTTGATAATTTAGCTAGACAGCATTGTTTACCATTAAAAGAATTAACAATAATATCAAATTCTTTTGAACCCCTGAATGGAAAAATTAAAATTGTTGGAGGTGCTGTAAGAGATTTAATCGAGAAAAAAAAAATTCAGGATTGTGATATAGTAACAGATCTGAACCCAGAGGAGGTTAAAAAATGTCTTAAAAAAAAAAAAATAAAATTTCTAGAAACAGGAATAAAGTTTGGAACACTTACAGTAAACTTGAATAAATTTCTAATTCAAATAACTTCGTTAAGACAAGATTTAAGACCTGATGGAAGATGGACTGAAGTTAATTATACAAAAGATTGGGATCTAGATGCAAAGAGGAGAGATTTTACAATAAATTCAATTTATTTGGATTTATCAGGAAATATTTTTGATCCTTTTAATGGTATTAATGATCTAAAGAAAAAAAAAATCCATTTTATTGGAAATCCAAAAAAAAGAATTGAAGAAGATTACCTAAGAATTTTGAGATTTTTCAGATTTAGTTTTAAATATTCAAATAACTTTGAAATTCATGGACTAAGAGCCTGTAAAAAGGCTATTTCAAAATTAAAACTAATTTCAGCTGAAAGAAAAATTGGAGAACTCAAAAAAATGATATTATTTAAATCATTTGAAGATAACATTAAATTTTTAGATGAAATAAAATTTTTTTTCTATATTTTTGAAGAAGAAATTAATTTGGAAAATTATCAAAAGTTTTTTTATATCGAAAGAAAATACAAGCTAAGTGATATTGATAGAAGGTTAAAATTCTTTTTGATAGAGTTAGATAAAAGAAAAGAAATAAATTTACTAAAAGTTTTAGGTAAAAGATTTACAAAGAGATTATTTTCTAAAGTTAACTTTAAAAACTATGATTCATACACGCTAAACCATATTCTCCTGAAAAATGATAAGAAGATTGTAACTGATCAATTAATTTTTGATTTTAAGGATGGTTTTATTAATAATAAAAAATTTGAATATATTTTAAAGAAGATTCAAAGTTGGAAAAAAAAAGAAATGCCAGTGAACGGCGATGATCTAATAAAGGTAGGGTTTCAAGAGGGCGAAATTATTGGTGAAAAATTAAAGTCAATTGAAAAATGGTGGATTGAAAAAAACTTTAAGCCAGGTAAAACAGATTGTTTAAATTTTGCAAAAACTTTACCAAGAAGCTGAGGGTGGCAGAGACATAAATATGGCTTCGATATTTCCATTAGTAAGTAGACCAAATTTTGTTCCACGGTCATATAAAAGATTAAATTCTGTGTATCTAGATCGCCTTTCAAGTTGCATGTTAAAATCTTCTTGCGTGCAAGGAGTCTTAATCGAAAGTTTTACAATCTCTTTATAGGTTTCAATAAAATTATCTCCAACATTTTTTGTAAAATCAAAATCTTTTTTCCAATTTCCACTATTGAGATTATCATAAAATATCCCTCCAAGACCCCTTGTTTCTTTCCTGTGTGGTAGATAAAAATAATCATCGCACCATTTTTTGTATTTTTGATACGAACCTTTTTTATAATTTTCACAAACTTTTTTAAACGAATTATGAAATAAGTTAGCTAAGGTTATTGATGCCTTCGATTTCTTGTTTATGGGCGTAATATCAGCCCCGCCACCAAACCAAAATTTTTCTGTAACTATAAACCTTGTATTCATATGAACTGCAGGAATGGAAGGTGATTTCGGATGAATAACGAGTGAAATTCCAGAAGCCCAAAAGGAGGGATTTTTTTCTGTTCCAGGAATTTTCCCTACAAGTTCTTTTGAGAGATTTCCATAAACGGTCGAAATATTTACACCAGCCTTCTCAAAAACGTCTCCTCGAAGTAGTGCCATTTCTCCGCCACCAGATTTGTTGTTCTTATTATTTCGATACCATTTTTTTTTTTTAAAGATTTGATTGGATGATTTATTGTTCCTCTCTATATTTTCAATATCACTACAAATCTTGTTTCTTAAAAGTTTGAACCAACTTTTTGCTTTTTTTTTAAAATCTTCAATATTTTTCATTGTTTTAGGAATAAAATTTTTTATATTATAATGATATTAGCGATTTTATAATATGTTTAATAGATTAATAAAGCATTATGGATAAAAAAAGTTTAAATGATAAGTTAGTTGAGTCAGATAAGACTCAAAAAGTTGATAGTGAAAGAAGAGATTTTCTATTTATGACAACAACCGGTTTAGCTCTAGCAGGTGGTGCTATGGCTGCGTGGTCTATGATTGATACAATGAATCCTGCGAAAGATGTTTTAGCACTTTCTTCTACAGAAGTTGATCTGTCTCCCATTGAATCTGGACAAAGTTTAACAGTTATGTGGAGGGGTAAACCTATATTTATAAGGCATAGGACTAAAGATGAAATTAAACAAGCTAGAAATGTTTTAGTCGATGATTTAACACATAAAAGTTTAGATGAGGAAAGAGTTAAAAAACCTGAGTGGCTAGTTGTTGTTGGAGTTTGCACTCACCTAGGTTGTGTTCCACTTGGGCAAAAGGTGGGTGATGAAAAGGGAGAGTTTGGTGGTTGGTTTTGTCCCTGTCATGGATCACATTATGATACCTCAGGAAGGATTAGAAAAGGCCCAGCTCCTCTTAATTTGGATGTTCCCCCATATGAATTTGTTAGTGATGAAATTATTAAAATAGGATAAATTTATGAGCACAGAAAAAAATGAATTAAAAGGTGTAACTGGTTGGATAGATAAAAGACTACCTGTATTTACATTTATTAACCATAATCTTAGAGATTACCCAACTCCAAAAAACCTTAGTTATTTCTGGAACTTCGGTTCTCTTGCAGGCGTTACGTTAGTAATAATGATCGTTACTGGAATACTTTTAGCAATGCAATATACAGCCAATGCTGATTTAGCCTTTGATAGTGTTGAAAGAATTATGAGAGATGTTAATAATGGCTGGCTTTTACGTTATATTCATATGAATGGTGCTTCTATGTTTTTTATTGTAGTTTATATTCATATATTCAGAGGTTTGTATTATGGATCATTTAAAGCACCTAGGGAAATTCTTTGGATTCTTGGAGTTTTAATTCTTCTTTTAATGATGGCAACAGCCTTTATGGGCTACGTTTTACCTTGGGGGCAGATGAGTTTTTGGGGAGCAACCGTTATTACAAACTTATTCTCAGCTTTTCCAGTTATTGGCGATTATATTGTAACATTCTTATGGGGAGGTTTTTCAGTTGATAACCCAACACTTACCAGATTTTTCGTATTACATTACTTGATGCCCTTTTTAATTGTCGGTGTTGTAGCTTTACATATTGTAGCGTTGCATCAATTTGGATCTAATAATCCTTTGGGTATTGATGTTAAATCAGAGGGAGATACGATTCCCTTTCATCCATATTACACTGTCAAAGACTATTTTGGTTTGGGAGTATTTTTAATTATATTTTTCGGATTAGTATTTTTTGCTCCCAATTTTTTAGGGCATCCAGATAATTATATTCCTGCTGATCCATTAGTGACACCGGCTCATATTGTGCCCGAATGGTATTTTCTACCTTTCTATGCTATTTTAAGGGCGGTTCCTGATAAATTGATGGGAGTTATTTTAATGTTTGCTGCTGTTATGGTTTTGTTTGTTCTTCCTTGGTTGGATACTCACAAAACTCGAAGTGCTCAATTCAGACCTTATTACAAACAATTTTTTTGGTTATTCTTCATTGATTGTTTAATTTTAGGTTGGGTTGGTTCTATGCCAGCTGAGGGTATATACGTTCTTATTTCAAGAATAGCTACAGGTTATTATTTTTTATTTTTTCTTGTTATACTTCCTATCTTATCTAGATATGAAAATACGAGAACCATTCCAACTAGTATTGCGGCTTCGGTTTTATCAGACAAATTTGTCAATGAAAAAACTTCTACCGAGAATATTTAGAAAATGAAATTATTAATAAAAATTTGTTTAATAGTTTTCTTAAGTTCTTTTTTCAAAATAAATGTTTCAGCAGGTGAAAAATCAGAATTAATCAAACAAAACTGGCCATTTGACGGTTTTTTTGGGAGATTTGATCAATCTTCTATACAAAGAGGATTTCAAGTTTACAGAGAGGTTTGTGCTGGATGTCATGGAATAAAATATATTGCTTATCGTGACCTAGCTAATGTAGGTTTTACACCTGATGAAATAAAATCAATTGCATCAGAATACGAAATCATGGATGGGCCTAATGATGAAGGTGAAATGTTTGATAGATTGGCAAAACCAAGTGATAAATTTGTAGGCCCATATTTAAATGACAAAGAAGCCAGAGTTGCTAACAATGGAGCTTATCCTCCAGACCTATCTCTGATCACTAAAGCAAGAGCCGGTGGTGCAGACTATCTTTATAATTTGTTGAACGGTTATAAAGATCCACCCGAAAATTTAGAAATTAGTGACGGAATGTATTTTAATACGATATACCCTGGCAATCAGATTGCTATGCCTATGCCTATAGTTGACGAAATTGTCGAATATGAAGATGAAACCCCAGCTACGCAAGATCAAATTATCAGAGATGTAACCTCCTTTTTAGTCTGGACGGCTGAACCAGAATTAGAGGAAAGAAAAGTTTTAGGCATTAGAGTATTAATTTTTCTTATTATAATCACTCTGATGTTGTTAGCAGTAAAAAGAAAAGTTTGGAAAGATGTAGAATAAAATGAATGATGTTGATATTGCTTTTATCGGTGGAAGTGGTTTGTATAAGATCCCTGGTTTTAAGCATTACAAATGGACTGAAATAAAATCATTTTTTGGAAAGCCTTCTGATTCTTTATGTATAGGTAAGTTAAATAATAAAAAGATAGCATTTCTACCTAGGCACGGTAGAAACCACAATATACCCCCATCAAATATTAATTATAGGGCAAACATTGAGTGTTTAAAAAGAATAAACTGCAAAAATATAATATCATTATCTGCAGTTGGAAGCTTAAGGAAAGATTATAAACCAGGCGACTTTGTAGTTATTGATCAATTCATTGATAGGACTTATAGAAGAGAATCTTCATTTTTTGACAAAGAGATTGTTGCTCATATTCCTTTTTCTGAACCTGTATGTCAGAATTTGAGAAAAATATCAATAAAAACATTAAAAGATCTGAAGCTCAAATACCATAATGTTGGAACATACATATGCATTGAAGGTCCGCAATTTTCAACATTCGCCGAATCAGAACTATATAGGTCGTGGGGATGTGACGTCATTGGAATGACTAATATTCCCGAAGCAAAACTAGCAAGAGAAGCTGGAATTTGCTATTGTTCAATAGCTATGGTGACAGATTATGATTGCTGGCACCCTGATCACGATAAGGTAACTGTAGAACAAATAGTGAATACATTAAAAGATAATAGTGATAAGGCATTCAAATTTATAAATACGATAACCAAATTGGACGAAATTAATTGTGAAAAAAGTGTGACAGATGTTTTGTCTAATTCAATAATTACAGATTTATCAAAAATAAATAAAAATATAAAAAAAAAGTTAAAATACATATTGTTAAATTAAATATGCTAGTAGACGGAAAAATCTGTAAAACTATATGGTGTAAAAATAAAAAAGTATTTATTATTGACCAAACAACACTTCCATTTATTTTTAAAACTATTTGTTTAGACAAATTAGAAAATTTTTGTGATGCGATATTTAATATGAAAGTAAGAGGAGCTCCATTAATTGGAGTAACCGCTGCTTTTGGAATGGCTAACTCAATGCTGAGTGATCAAAGTGATAAAAATATAAAATATTCTTATGAAAAGTTGTTATCAACCAGACCTACTGCTGTAAACTTGAGATGGTCATTAACAATAATGAGATCTGAACTTTTAAAAACAGAAAAAGAAATGAGAATAAAGAAAGCTTTTAAAATTGCTGAAAAAATTTCAAAAAATGACGAAAATGCATGTGAACGAATTGGTGAATACGGTTGTGAAATTCTAGAAAAGATTTATAACAAAAAGAAAAAGATTGTGAATATTTTAACTCACTGTAATGCTGGATGGTTAGCAGCAGTTGATTGGGGAACAGCCTTAGCTCCAATTTATAAAGCAAAAAGAAAAAAAATCCCTATTCATGTTTGGGTAGATGAAACTCGTCCTAGAAATCAAGGAGCTCTTTTGACGGCATGGGAATTAGAAAAAGAAAAAATACCATATACAATAATTGTTGATAATGCAGGCGGCCACTTAATGAAAAAGAAAGATGTTGATATATGTATTGTCGGAAGTGACAGAACAGCCCTTAATGGCGATGTGTGCAATAAAATTGGAACATATCTGAAGGCCCTTGCTGCACATGATAATTCAATTCCATTTTATGTTGCACTACCTACATCTACTATCGACAAAAGTTTAAAAAAAGGCATTGGAAAAATCAAAATAGAAGAAAGGAGTGGAAAAGAACTCACTTCAGTAAATACATTTTATGAAAAAAAGATTAAAGAATCTGAGATATATTTTAGAAATGCTAATGTATATAATCCTGCATTTGATGTTACACCTTCAACTTATATTTCTGGATTAATTACTGAAGTTGGTATTTGTAAAGCAAATGAAACAGAAATAACAAAAAAATTAAAAACTAAATATCGTGACTAATAGTATAAAAATAAAAATTGTTAACTCACTAAAATATTTGAAAAAGAAAAATTTAAATATTGGATCAGAAGGAAATATAAGTATCAGATATAAAGACGGTTTTTTAATCTCGCCATCAGCCATAGATCCTGAAAAGCTAAAGGTAAATGATATACCTTTTGTAGATTTAAATGGAAATCATTTTGGGTCTAGAGCTCCATCAAGTGAGTGGAGAATGCATATGCTTTTATATTTAAAAAAATCAGATATTAAGGCAATTTCTCACAGTCATTCATTCTGGTCGTCATCTTTTTCGTGTCTTAGAAAAAAAATTCCATCATTTCATTATATGATAGCAGAATTTGGGGGTGATGATATTAAATGTGCTAAATATGCTACTTTTGGAACTAGTTCGCTAGCAAAAAATGTTTTAAAAGCTTTAGAAAATAGAAAAGGGTGTCTAATGGAGAATCATGGGCAGTTAACTATTGGTAAGACTATTGAGGAAGCAATATCTTTAACTGAGTCTCTAGAAAAGTTATCCAAACAATTTTTTATGTGTAATTTGTCTAAAAGCGTAAAACTAATCAGTAAAAACGAAATGAGTAAAGTACTAAGTCTATTTAGTGAGTACAAATCTAAAAGTTAAATTTAAAGTTCAGGATATCACCATCTTTAACTACATAATCTTTTCCTTCTTGTCTAATTTTACCGTTAACTTTGCATCCAGCTTCACCACTATACTTTATAAAATCTTCATAACCAATTGTTTCTGCTTTAATAAAACCTTTTTGAAAGTCAGTATGTATTTTTGCACCAGCTTGTGGTGCAAGAGTGCCGTTTTTGCAAGTCCATGCTCTGGACTCATTTTCGCCAGAAGTAAAAAAAGTTATCAAATCTAGCATTTGGTAACCTGTTCTTATTAATTTTGAGAGACTTGTTTCTTCTAGTTGTAAGCTTTTTAAAAAGTCATTTCTCTCTTGTTCGTTTTCTATTAATGCAATTTCAGATTCAATTGAAGCAGAAACGTTTATTATTTTTTTTCCTTTTGAACTAGTATAATTTTTAACATCTTCAGAAAATTCATTTCCAGTAATAATTGAATTTTCATCTACATTACAAACAAATAAATAGGGTTTATTAGTTAAAAAATTGTAATCCTTAATTATTTTTTTTTGCTCAATATCTAGATCAATCTCATTTATTTGAATACCTTCTTCCAAGTTTTTTTTTACAATATCCAGAGTATTTTTTTTTATTGGATCGATTTTACTACCTTTATTTTTATTTAAATAATTTTGAGTAACATTTTCAGCTTTTGATAAATCTGAGAGTAAAAGTTCTGTTTCAATTATTTTGATATCTTCATAAGGATTCAGGTTGCTTGATACATGTGTTATTTTTTTGTCATTGAAACATCTTACCATGTGTATATATGCATCAACTTTTGAAAGATTATCTAAAAACTTATTCCCTAGACCTTCACCTTTGCTGGCTCCCTTTACTAATCCAGCGATATCCACAAATTCTAGTTGATTATAAATAGTTTTCTTTGAATTTGAGATTTTTGATATTGTCTCTAATTTTTTGCTCGGCACACTCACAACTCCAACATTGGGTTCAATGGTACAAAAAGGATAATTTGCCGATTCAGCAGATTGAGTCGAAGTCAGTGCATTAAAAAGAGTTGACTTCCCAATATTAGGTAACCCTAGAATTCCGCAATTAAACCCCATTTTTCATACTCAAATTAATTAGAAGCTTTGTAAAATCTTTTTTGATAATTAATTCAAAGTTTTTAATTAACTTTTCAAATATCATAAATATTTCCTTTAACTCACTTTTATTAAAATCCTCAAGCACAAACTTATTAATATCTGATTTTTGTGTTGGTCTATTTATTCCAATTTTTATCCTGGTAATCTGTTTTCCAAATTTTGCAATAATATCTTTGATTCCATTATGACCTCCATGACCACTATTATGCTTTACTTTTACTTTAGAAATTTCTAAATCGATATCATCTTGTACAATTATAATATTCTCTATTGGAATTTTATAAAATGTTGCTGCTTTTTGGACTGATTGACCAGATAAGTTCATGAAAGTTTTAGGTTTTAATAACATGACTTTAACATTAAATATTTCAGTTATTGTTACATTTCCAATAAACTGATTTTTATAATCTGGAAACTTAAATTTTTCTTTCAACCTGTCTAAGTACATGAAGCCAACATTGTGCCTTGTTTTCGAATATTTTTTTCCTGGGTTCCCTAAACCAACTATCAATATCATTTAAATTGATTTATTCTTTTTTTTCATCATTACTTTCTTTTTTCTCTTCAGTTTTTTCTGCCTCTGAGGTTTCTGCTTCTGAAGTTTCTTCTTCTGTCTTCTCCTCAACTTCCTTTATTACGGTTGGAGGAGCCAAAGTTGCGATTGTAAAATCTCTATCTGATATAACTGGTTTAACCTCTGAATTTAGTTCTACAGCACTTATGTGAATACTATCACCGATCTCAATACCATCTAAATTAATTTCTAGATTTTTTGGAATTTTGTCTGCTGGTGATCTAATTTCAACTTCATGTCTCACTATGTTAATAACTCCTCCTTGTTTAAGGCCAGGACATAGATTTTCATTGATAAAAATTACAGGTACCGACACTGTTACTTTCGTATTTTCACCAATTCTTAAAAAATCTAAGTGGACGATTGTTTCTTTTACGGGATGAAGTTGTAAATCTTTGGGCAGAACTTTGTGTTTCTCTCCATTAATATTAAGTATAAATTGTTTTGAGAAGAAACCTGATGACTCAATTTGTTTTTTTATTATTTTTGTATCAATGGAAATTGAGAGAGGTTCTTTTTTTTCGCCGTAAACAATTGCAGGTATTCTTCCATTATCTCTTAAAAGTTTTGTATTAATTTTATCCTTTCTAATTTCTGCTAATAATTCTATTGCTTCATTCACGTTTCTCTCCTCACAATCTATGCGAATAGGCTTGACACAGACCTATTATCACTAATTCTATTTATAGCCTCTCCAATAAGATGAGCTATTGTTATTTGCTCAATTTTTGGAGAATTCACTACTTCAATATTTGCTTGGATACTATCAGTAATTACCATTTTATCAATTGGAGAATTATTTATTCTCTCAATTGCTGGTTTTGATAATACTCCGTGAGTAATATAAGAATAAACCGACGCTGCACCTTTTTGTTTTAAAGCCTCAGCGGCATTAGAAAGAGTTCCTGCTGTATCACAAATATCATCAATTAAGATACATTTTTTATTTTTCACGTCTCCAATAACATTCATTACTTCTGAAACGCCGGCTTTTTCTCTTCTTTTATCAATAATTGCTAGATCACAATCGACTCTTTTAGCAATTGCTCTTGCTCTTACAACACCACCAACATCTGGAGAAACTATAATAGTTGATTTTGAATCAAATTTTCTTTTGATATCTTCAATAAAAACTGGAGCTGCGAATAAGTTATCAGTTGGAATATCAAAAAAACCTTGTATTTGACCAGCATGAAGATCAACCATTAAAGCTCTGTTTGCACCTGCAATGCTTATAAGGTTAGCAACCAATTTTGCAGATATTGGTGTTCGAGGTCCAGATTTTCTATCCTGTCTAGCATAACCATAATATGGCATGATTGCTGAAATTCTTTTTGCAGAACCTCTTTTAAGAGCATCAATAGTAATGAGGAGTTCCATAACATGATCATTTGCTGGAAAAGAAGTCGACTGAATCACAAAAACGTCCTCACCTCTAACATTTTCTTGTATTTCTACAAATATTTCCTTGTCTGGAAATTTTTTAATAGTAGCTTTGACCAAAGGAACTCTTAAATATTTTGAAATATTCTTAGCTAATTCTATGTTACTATTTCCTGATACGATTTTCATAAATATTTTTTAAACTATTTGATTCTTAAATAATACCTACAACGCTAATTTGTCTTCCACAATCTTGATTACCGTAATTTTTACTATACCTG
>CABZAL010000002.1 GCA_902523675.1 uncultured Alphaproteobacteria bacterium
AATGAAGTTATAGAAATAAGAAGAGTTAAAAAAAAAGAACAAATTAAAATTGAATGTTTATCAAATGAAAATTCCAAATTTTGTCTATTTTTTTTTAACAAATCAGATACATTAAATTTATCTAATAATTTCATAATTGGGAATAGAAACGTCATTAAAATTACTAAGCTTAAAGACAATATTGAAAAATATTGAAAAAAAGAAAATTTATATTTAGATGAAAATAGATCTGTATCAAAAATTTTATTAAAATTATTTATTGTTAATATGCTGAGTAAATACGAAAAAAAGGAGCTAAAAACTAACATCAAAATAATTTGAAAGATCATCAATACCTTCACTCTAAATTTTGATATACCCAATGATTTATATATTGAAATCTGTAATCGGTTGCTATTAATAAAAGATAATAAAGAGTTATACAATCCAATGCCTGATATTAATAATGAACAAATAGAAACTATACTTAAAAAAAATATAAAATTATTTGAATTTTTTGATAATTGTTCATTCAAGTCATTAGAGGATCTTATCTTTAAATTTTTTTCTTCTTTTAATAAATTTTTAAGACTTTGATCATTCTTTTCATTTTTAACTACCTTATATTTATGTTGTAAAAAACTTCCTAAGTTATTTAAATCCAGTGAATTCATTGATTTTTTTTGAATTAGGGCAAAATCACCGTATGAAAAAAAATTATTTAACTCTGGTAAATCTTCGATAAATCCAGAAACAACAAAAAAAGTGTCTTGGATTTTTACCTTCTGGTTTATCTTTAAGTCCAATATTAAACCTGTATTTTTATTAACATAAATATTGTTTTTATTGTTTTTCATTACTTGTTTTGATAAAGGCTTTAGTTCCCCTACTAAAGGATAATTTTCATCAAATGCCTTTACCCTTATAGGTAAACTTTCTGATTCATTTCTAATGATGGTATTAAATTCAATAATTTCTGATATTCGAAAATTTTTTTTTATTTTTTCTAATGTCACTTTTTGAATAGGATTTTTTCCTGAAGCTATTTCAAAATCTCCACCAAGTAACATTACTGAACTTTTATTTAGTTCTTGTTTAATTGAGGATTCTAAGACGAGAACACTTGAAAAAACAAATAAACTTAAAAAAAATGTGAAAAAAATTTTAAATAGTTTTTTTTTATTTCTTAAAAAATCTTTCAAACAAATAAAAATAAAGGTTTTATCAATCATTACCCTCAATCTCTCCATCTTTAATTCTTATAATTTTATCAGATTTTTTTGCTAAATTTTCATCATGTGTTACCAAAACTAGACTTTTTTGGTATCTCTTTGAATAATCAAATAAAATTTTTATCACAATACTAGAATTCTTTGCATCTAGGTTTCCTGTTGGTTCATCGGCAAGAATTATTTCTGGGTTAAAAGAAATAGATCTTGCAATAGCCACTCTTTGCTGCTCCCCTCCAGAGAGTTCTGAAGGGAGATTATTAATTTTGTTACCAAGGCCTAATTCTTCAAGTATTCCAATTGCTTTTTTCTTGGGGTTTATTAATTTATTAATTTCTAAAGGAAACATAACATTTTCAAGTGCAGAATAATTTGGTATTAAATAAAAATCTTGAAATATCATTCCAATTTTAGATTTTCTTATTTCAGTAATTTGTTCTTCAGAAATCCTTGTAAAATTAT
Organism: uncultured Alphaproteobacteria bacterium; assembly: GCA_902523675.1. Lineage (GTDB taxonomy): Bacteria > Pseudomonadota > Alphaproteobacteria > Methylaequorales > Methylaequoraceae > SP4073. Next base: position 1,671 of record CABZAL010000002.1, read on the forward strand.
AATTTTCGAAAATCATTAAGCCGTCTGAGGCTTTTTGTAGTCCAGCCATTATCATCAACAAGCTTGTTTTTCCAGAACCACTCTCACCGATAATCGAGACTCTTTCATTTTTTTTGATCTTCAAGCTTATATTATTTAATATGTTAATTTTTTCTTGCTTTAACATATAATAAAGACTTATATTTTTTAATGAAAATAAATAACCCATGATCAAATTTATATTTCTATACTTATTTTTTTTTATTCTAAATTCAAACGAACTTTACTGTAAAACAAAAATAGTTCTATTTGGAGACAGCTTGATGGCTGGATATGGTTTAGAAAAAAAAGACCACTTATCAACTATTCTTCAACATACCTTAAAAAATAAAGGTTATGACGTCAAGGTTATTAATGCAAGTGTTTCAGGTGATACTACAAATGGAGGTCTTAATAGATTGAATTGGACATTAGAAGAGAGAGATTTAGGAATTTTTATTCTGTGTTTGGGTGCTAATGATATGCTCAGAGGACTTAAGCCTGAAATTATTAAAGAGAATCTTAGAAATATAATTATGCTTGTTAAAAAAAGAAAAATAAAAATTTTACTGGCTGGAATGTTAGCTCAAAGAAGTTATGGATTAGAATATAAATCTAAATTTGATAAAATATATGAAGATCTTGCAAGAGAATTTAAAATATTTTACATTCCATTTCTACTTGAAGGGGTAGCTTTGAAAAAAGAATATAACCTTCCAGACGGAAAACATCCGAATAAAAAGGGCATTAAAATTATAAGCAACAATATCCAAAAAGAAATTATACTCATGCTTGAAGATGAAAAAAATAAGAGAAGTTAAAATTTCTAAAATTACAAAACTTAGTACGAATTTTAAAATAGTCACTTTTACTGGGGATGATCTAGATGATTTCCCCGTTTTAAAATATGGAGGATACATAAAGTTATTATTTTCTGAAAAACCCCTTGATTTAAATTATCAATTTGTAAGACCATTCACTATAAAAAACTTTTCTCGAAAAAAACTAGAACTAGAAATATTATTTACCAATCTTCAATCGTCTAGTGGACTTGCATCGAAATGGTCTCAAAAAATAAAAATAAACGATAAAATCCTAATTTCTGGACCTGGATCTAATAAACCATTGTCACTATCGTCAAAATGGTATTTGTTTATTGGTGATTTTACAGCATTGGCAGCAATAAGCGTTTATCTGAAAAATCTTGACAAAAAATCACTAGGATCAGCCATAATAGAAATAAAATCTAAAAAAGACAAAATTGAGTTAGAAAAACCAGCCAACTTTGAAATAAAGTGGGTTTTAAGTTCCAAAGTTAATAATTTTTTTGAATATAAAAATAAGTTGCAAAATATCAAGTGGTTAAGTGATCAACCATGTGTTTGGGCTGCGTGTGAGTTTACACTCATGAAAAAATTAAGAAACTTTTTAATAAATGATAAAAGAATCTTGAAAGAAAATATTTATATTTCAAGCTATTGGAAGAAGGGTTTAGATCAAGAAGAACATAAAATTATAAAAAAAGAAGATTTACAAAAATGGGAAAGTTAAATTTTGAAAATTTCTTATATTTTATTTTTTAATTTCATTTCCGTTTATTAAAAAAAAAATACCTATTAATAACAAAAAAATTTGTTCACTTTTAAATAGTTTAGAATTTATAAACCAATCAGAATGGGCAAAATAAAACGCACAAATCATTATTATCACAATTATAAATGCTGAGAAACGAGTCAGATAGTTTCCTACTTTTTTATTTATAAAACCAGAAACGATTAACAAAACGCCAGAAGAAACCTCAGAAAAAGCTACAAATGAAGATAAAATTGGACCGAAATTAAAAAATTTCATTAAATTCTCTGGGGGTAGTGGAAACTTATCACTTCCATGTAATATGAAAGATATTCCTAAACCAAATCTCAATAGAAAAAAAGAAAATACTTTAAATTTTTTGTATAAAATCTGATTAAATTTGTTAGATAATTCTGTAAACATAACTTTACCCTATTACTTTTATAACTAAATATTTAAGATTAAACATAACAATAAATATGATTTACTTAGGTTAGAAGAGATACTAATTTTTTAATTGGGGTGGCTGAGGGGATTTGAACCCCCGGCCTCCGGTACCACAAACCAGCGCTCTAACCAGCTGAGCTACAGCCACCATATTTTGGAAATTACGCAATTTTGAAACGTAAGTCAATTCATTATACTGATAAACTTTACTTAGAAATTTGCATAATTATAAAATTCTTATATATTTTGCCTATGGATGGATTAAACAAGTCAATGTATGATATCGGGACAGACAATGCCTTTTCAATAATGGCAAGGTCTAACAAACTCTTGACTGAAGGAAATAACGTAATTAATCTGTGCATCGGTCAACCAGATTTTCCTACACCTAAAAACATAATTGAAGCAGCATGTAAAGCTATTCGAGATGGACATCATGGTTACACACCTTCAAATGGAATGTCTTCAATAAGGGAGGCAGTAGCTAATTATTTTGAAAGAAATAATAAAACACCCATTGATCCGAATAACATATTAATAACACCTGGTGGTAAAGCTATTATTTTTTACACTATGCTTATGTTTGGCCAACCTGGTGTAGAGATTATAATACCAAATCCAGGATTTATGGCCTACAAGTCAATGGTAGATTATACAGGGGCAACTCCAGTTAATTTACCACATAAAATGGAAAATAATTTTTCGTTTGATGCGGAAGAGCTTTTATCTTTGATTACTGACAAAACAAGATTAATAGTCTTTAATTCTCCAGGCAACCCAACAGGAGGTGTTGTTAATGAAAAAGAGTTTGAAAAACTTGTTGATGGTCTTACAAAATATCCAAATATTTTTATACTTTCGGACGAAATATACAGTAGAATAACATTTGAAAACAATAACCATAAGAGTTTACTTTCTTATCCACAGATCAAAGATCAAGTTATAGTTCTTGACGGATGGTCAAAAACATATGCCATGACAGGTTGGAGACTTGGTTATGGAATATTTCCCAAAAAATTAATTCAATTTGCTGAAAAACTTGCAACTAATTGTCACTCTTGTGTTAATACAGCAACACAATATGCAGGAATTGAGGCTCTAACTGGACCTCAAGATGAAGTTGAAAAAATGATTAAGGAATTTAAGTTAAGAAAAGATTTTATGGTTGAAGAACTTAATAAAATCAAAAATATTTCATGCGTAAATCCAGGCGGTGCTTTTTATGTTTTTCCGAAAATTTTAAAAGATAATTTTACCTCTCAGCAAATTTCAAATGAATTGCTAGAAAAAAAATATTTAGCTACTGTTCCAGGATCATCATTTGGCTCAGAGGGTGAAGGATTTTTGCGAATATCATACGCAAGCAAAATTAAAAACTTAAAAAGAGCTATTCATTTAATTGAAGAGTTTATGAGTGAATAGTTTTTAAGCTTTTTTGCTTTTTAAATTGTTTAAAATTTAATCATATTGTATAATAAGAGTCTAGATTTTAGTTAAAGATGTTGGTTTTTAGGCTTTGGCATATTTCCTGCATGATTATACTATGAAAAAAATTGAAGCAATCATTAAACCTTTTAAACTTGATGAAGTAAAAGAAGCTCTCAACGAAATTGGTGTAATGGGGCTTACTGTAACAGAAGTGAAAGGTTATGGTAGACAGAAAGGTCACACTGAACTTTACAGAGGAGCGGAATATACTATTGATTTTTTACCCAAGATTAAAATCGATCTAATTATTGAAGATAACGTACTTGATCAAGCTTTGAATGTAATAAAATCAAACGCTCAAACTGGAAGAATTGGTGATGGAAAAATATTTATATCTAATGTTGAAGATATCATTAGAATAAGAACTGGAGAAACTGGTAATGACGCTATTTAATTTTAAAGGAGGATATTATGTCAGAAATAGATAAAGTACTAAAAATGCTTAAAGATAAGGAAGTAAAGTATGTTGATTTAAGATTTACCGATACAAAAGGTAAACTCCAGCATACAGCACAAACGGTAAATACCATTGACGCTTCGACATTTGAAGACGGGATAATGTTTGATGGTTCTTCAATAGCTGGTTGGAAAGACATTAATGAGGCCGATATGATATTAAAACCTGATCCTTCTACCGCTGTAATGGATCCATTTACCGCTCAACCTCAATGCGTGTTGTTTTGCGATGTAATTGAGCCAGATGATGGTAAGCCATACGAGTTAGACCCAAGAAGTACTGGGAAAAAAGCAGAGAATTATTTAAAAGAATCTGGAATTGGCGATCAATGCTTTTTTGGTCCAGAAGCAGAGTTTTTTATGTTTGATGATGTAAAATGGAGTACTAATCAAGAATATACTTTTTACAGCATAGATTCTGAAGAAGGTGCATATAACACGGGAACAGATATGGAAGGTGGTAATATGGGCCATAGACCAAAAGATAAAGGTGGTTATTTCCCAGTACCCCCTGTTGATTCTGCTATGGATATTAGAGCTGAAATGGTTTCTACAATGATGGAAATGGGCTTAGATATGGAAAAACATCACCATGAAGTAGCGCCATCACAACATGAACTTGGAATGAAATATAATTCTCTGGTATCTAGCGCAGACGAGTTACAAATTTATAAATATTGTGTGCATATGGTTGCTCAAGCTTATGGGAAAACAGCAACATTTATGCCTAAACCTGTTTATAATGACAATGGTTCGGGAATGCATGTACACCAGTCAGTGTGGAAAGAAGGGAATTCAGTTTTTGCTGGAAATGGTTATAATGGTCTTTCAGATGAATGTCTTTATTACATTGGTGGTATCATAAAACATGCCAAAGCTATTAATGCCTTTTCAAATGCAACTACAAATAGTTATAAAAGGTTAATACCAGGATTTGAGGCCCCTGTTCTCCTAGCTTATTCCTTCAGAAATAGATCGGCTGCTTGCAGAGTTCCCTATGTTAGCAGTCCAAAAGCAGCAAGATTTGAAGTTAGATTTGGAGATGCATCTGGAAACCCTTACTTTACATTTGCATCTATGCTTATGGCAGGCATAGACGGAATCAAAAACAAAATCCATCCTGGTGAAGCCATGGATAAAGATCTTTATGCACTGTCCGAAGAAGAGTTAAAAGATATACCGACGGTTTGTGGAAGTTTGCGAGAGGCATTAGAGTCTCTTGACAAAGATAGAGATTTTCTGAAAGCAGGTAATGTTTTTACAGACAATCTAATTGATGCATATATATCATTGAAAATGGATGAAGTTTTGCAATTTGAGCATCATCCGCATCCTGTTGAGTTTAAAATGTATTACTCAGTATAATTTAACATTTAAAGAGTTATCTAATTAACATAGATAACTCTTTGAACTTTTTATGTTTAGAGTCTTCTAGTAGTTCAAATAAAACCATTTCAGAATTTACAATATTTATTCCTTTTGAACGCATCCTATCAATTCCTAATAAGTGACTTTCGTTATTTCTTGAGTTAACAGCATCTTCAGTTACAAATACTTCAAAGGAGTTATCAAATAAATCCATACATGTCTGTAAAACACAAATATGTGTTTCCAAACCACACACTATAATCTGTTTTTTTGAAATTCTTTTTAAATTTTGTTTAAAATTTAAGTGTTTCCAACAAGAAAAGGTGGTTTTTTCGTTTTTAATTATTTTTTTAGTATTAATTTCAATTTCCTGAATTGTTTTTCCCAATCCACTTGGATATTGTTCACTAATGAATATGGGTAGCTTCAATTGAGAAAAAATTTTTAAAAGAATATTTATATTTTTGATCAACTTTTTTTTTTTTTTAATTAATGGAAATAATTTCTCCTGAACATCAACAACTAGTAACACAGATTCATTTAGACTAATCATAATGACAAACTTTAATTTTTTGAAAAGATATTAGAAAGTTTAATGTTAATCTAAGGCTTTTTCAACTTGATTTGTAAAACTTTGAGAAGTAGGGCTGGTCATTGAAGAAAACCAATTGATTATTTGACCATCTTTTCCGATTAAGTATTTATGAAAGTTCCATCTGGGTGTGCCGATAACTGATACATTTTCACTGATCCATTTATATATGGGATGCGCATTATCACCCCTGACGTTTGTAATTTTAGTAAGCGGAAAGTTAACTCCGAATCTGATCTCACAAAATTCTTTAACATCTGAGTCTTTACTAAATTCCTGATTAAAATCATTTGAAGGAACTCCAAGAACAACTAAACCGTCATCTTTATATCTATCGTAAATTGTTTGCAATCCAGAGTACTGTGGGGTAAAACCGCACTTAGAAGCGGTGTTAACAAGCAACACAACCTTGTTTTTATAATCTGATAACTCAAGGTTATCTCCTTCAATAGTTTCTATTGAAAAATCATGAAAGCTTCTTGTTTTTGATTCAACCATGGAAACAAAAAAAAATAGACATAATGTAACAAATAACCTCATAAAAATTAAATAATAATTCTTATTGAAAAATAAAGTATTATTTTTAATATTAACTCATGAATTTTTTTTTTTCAATTAAACTTATTCCCTTTTTATCCATAATATTTCTAATCGGTTGCACAGGTGAGAGATTAATACCCACTAAAGGACCTGACGGTGAGCCTGGCTCTGAGCTAAATTTTGCACAATTTGACGATATTCCTATACCAATAGGTTCATCTTTAAATCATAAAGACTCTATTATAATATCCAAAAAAAAAAGTTGGTTAGGGAGGTTAGTTTTTGATTCAAATAAAAAACAATTATGGGTATTTGATTTTTTTAGAAATGAATTACCAAAATTTGGATGGAAAAAACTCTCTGAAGTGCGAGCTAATTACAGTATTTTAAATTATACCAATGAAGAGAGATTAGCTTCAATTCAAATTTTTCCGAATGCAATTATTGGCTCAACTGTATCAATAACAGTTACTGAAACAGAAAACTAAATATCAAAGCACCTAATTAATAACTAACTTTTTCTAATTTAATTATTTGGTGCGGTCGAGAAGACTCGAACTTCCACAGGTTTATCACCTACAACGACCTCAACGTTGCGCGTCTACCAGTTCCGCCACGACCGCAAATTTATTTCTCAAACTCTATAATGCTTTGGTCTACATCAAGACTATCACCTTCTTTAGCAAAAATTTCTTTTACTACCAAATCTTTTTCAGCCTTAATAATATTTTCCATTTTCATTGCCTCAATAATAACTAAAGGTTCATCTTCTTGAATTTTCTGTCCTTTTTTAACTAGTACGGTTGTTAATAATCCAGGCATCGGCGACAATAAAAAGTTTGATGTATCTATTTTTTTTCTTGGAATCATTAAAGAGTTTAATGCTGTGTGCTCATTTGAAAGAACTATCATAGTCATCTTGGTACTTTTATGAGTGATGCTGTAACGAGGGCCATTTCTACTTACCTCAAAATAGAGTACTTTATTGTCAATTAATGCTGATAGTAATGGAAACCCTATTTTCCAATCACTTTTGACTTTGAAATATTTATTTTTTACGTATAAATCATAACTTTTATTGTATGCATTGAATGAAATTTTTGTTCTCATCTTTTTTTGGCTTGTAATTACATTCCAAACAGAACCTATCATTCTATTAAATCCTTTTACTTGATTAGATATTGAAGCAGCTCGTTGCATATATTTGTAATGAACAAATGTAACAATAGCACATATTTCGTCAAAATAGTCGGTTTCTGCTTCCTCAGAATTATAACCTTCTGCATAATTTTTTGCTATAAAATCCGTTGAAAACTTTCCATTAATAAAATTTTTATTTTGAAAAATATTAGATAAAAAATCTCTATTAGTTTTTACCCCATCAATTAAATATCTATCAAGTGCATTAACCATAGACTCGATTGCAGATTTTCGATCTTTATTGTAAACGCATAATTTGGAAATCATCGGATCATAATACATACTAATTTCTGATCCCTCAACTACGCCAGAGTCAATCCTTATTCCTTTGCTTACCGGCTCTATATACCTTGTTAAACGACCAATGGATGGCAAAAAGTTTCTTGAAGAATCCTCTGCATAAATCCTCGCTTCTATTGCTGAACCAGTGAAATTAATATCTTCTTGCTTTAAATTTAGTTTTTTTCCTTCGGCAATATTAATCATTAAATGAACCAAATCTATTCCAGTTATTAATTCAGTTACAGGGTGTTCAACTTGTAACCTAGTATTCATTTCTAAGAAATAAAAATTTTTATTTTTATCAACAACAAATTCCACCGTTCCTGCAGAATAATATCCTACAGATTTAGCTAAACTGATTGCTTGTATTGCCATTTTTTCTCTTAACGCATCATCAACAAATACGCTAGGGGCTTCTTCCAATACTTTTTGATGTCTTCTTTGAATCGAGCATTCTCTTTCTCCCAAATGAATAATATTACCAAGCTGATCCCCAATTATTTGAATCTCTATATGTCTAGGCTCTTGAATAAATTTTTCTATAAAAACTCTATCATCTCCAAAACTCGATTTAGCTTCATTTATCGCTGAATTAAAGTTTTGTCTGAGTTCTTTATCATCAAAGGCAATTCTCATTCCTTTTCCACCACCTCCAGCTGATGCCTTTACCATTACAGGATATTTTATCGAGTTGGCTTCTTTAATAGCTTCTTCAACAGAATTAATAATTTTTATTCCACCAGGAACAACTGAAACCCCAGATTCTTTTGCAATTTTTTTAGATTTAATCTTATCTCCCATGAGTGAAATAGCAGAACTAGGGGGACCTATAAAAATCTTTCCAGCATTTTCCACTGCATTTCTGAACTTTTCATTTTCCGATAAAAATCCATATCCAGGATGAACAGCATCAGCATTGGTTTTCTTCATTGCTTCTATAATCTTGTTTATATCCAAATAACTTTCAGCTGAAGTTATTCCTCCAATATTGACTGATTCGTCAGCAAGTGAAACATGCGGTGAATTAATATCAACGTTTGAACATACTGAGACTGTTTTTATACCAATTTTTTGAGCAGTTCTAATTATCCTGCATGCTATTTCACCCCTATTAGCTATTAAAATTTTTGAAAACATTGTTCTCTCAAATTAAAGTGGAATATTATCATGTTTTTTCCACGGGTTAGTCAGCCTTTTATTTCTTAACATTTCTAATGATCGACAAATTCTCTTTCTTGTGGTGTGAGGGTTTATAACGTCATCAATAAAACCTCTGCTCCCTGCTATGAAGGGATTAGCAAATCTTTCTCTATATTCATTCGTTTTCTTTTCTATTTTTTTTTCATTGCCTAACTCACCTCTAAAAATAATTTCAACTGCACCTTTTGGACCCATAACCGCAATTTCGGCATGAGGCCATGCATAATTAACGTCACCTCGTAAATGTTTTGAACTCATAACATCATACGCACCGCCATAAGCTTTTCTTGTTATTATCGTTATTTTTGGAACTGTAGCTTCAGCAAAAGCAAACAGTAACTTTGCTCCATGCTTTATAATACCATTATACTCTTGAGAAGTACCTGGCAAAAATCCGGGAACATCAACAAATGTAATAATTGGGATGTTAAAACAATCACAAAATCTAACAAATCTTGCAGCTTTACGAGCCGAATTATTGTCTAAGCAGCCTGCAAGTACCATTGGTTGATTTGCAACTATCCCTACAGGAGATCCAGTCATTCTGGCAAATCCAGTCAGAATATTCGAGGCATATTCAGGTTGAAGTTCAAAAAAATCTCTATCATCTACAACTTTTGTGATTAACTCTTTCATATCATAGGGTTTATTAGGATTATCAGGAACAAGACTGTCTAATGATAGCTCTATTCTATCAGCTGGATCTTCTGATTTTCTTGTGGGTGGTAATTCCTTATTTGACGATGGTAAAAATCCCATAAATCTTCTCAACTGAAACAAAGCCTCTACATCATTTTCAAATGCTAAATCTGCTACTCCTGACTTTTTGGTATGAGTCGAAGCACCACCTAATTCTTCATGAGTAACTTCTTCATGAGTAACAGTTTTCACAACATCAGGTCCAGTAACAAACATATAAGAAGTATCTTTAACCATAAATATAAAATCAGTCATTGCTGGACTATATACCGCTCCTCCAGCACATGGGCCCATAATAACTGAAATTTGAGGAATAACACCTGAGGATAGAACATTTCTTTGAAAAACTTCAGCATAACCTGCTAAAGAAGAAACGCCTTCTTGTATTCTGGCTCCCCCAGAATCGTTCAAACCTATAACTGGAGCACCAACTTGTAGTGCTTTATCCATAATTTTACTAATTTTTTCAGCGTGTGATTCAGACAAAGAACCACCAAAAACCGTAAAATCTTGACTAAAGACAAAAGTTAATTTTCCATTAATAGTTCCATAACCTGTTACAACACCGTCTCCAGGAATTTTCTGACCATCCATTCCAAATTCAGAACATCTATGCTCTACGAACATATCCCATTCTTCAAATGTTCCCGGATCAAGTAAAATTTCAATTCTCTCCCTTGCAGTTAACTTTCCTTTTTTATGTTGACTTTCTCTTCTTTTTTTTCCTCCACCATCTACAGCAAGTTCTCTTTTTTTATTTAATTTTTTTAAAATATCATGCATTTAATTTTTCTTCTAATTCTGTTGATCACTTAATTATATATTATTTAATATAAATTATTAAAAAAAATCGAATAAATTTTAATATTTATTTTTAGATCTTTATCCATAATCTCTTGTTCAGGAATTGATCCCCATTTTTTTTTTTGAAAATCACTTTCAAGGAATATTAAATTTATAAATGCTTTAAAATTAATTTTTTTTTTAAAATAAAAATAACTTAAAATCACAGATTTACTAATTTTATGCAATTTATATATTAATGTTATTTCATAATTACAAAGATCATCTAAAAATTTTGAAAATTTATTTAAATTTTGACTTGTTTGATAAGAAAAAAAAGTATTTTTTATCTCTAAACTCAAACTAAATCTTGTGTTAAAGATATCTACAAAACTATCAAAATTTCTTTTCATTAACTGATTTATCTTATTTTTATCTGGGCTTCTATAAAGCAGATTATCAAAATATAAATTTTCTATAATCTCCTCAATAATTTTTTTTTTATCTTTCTTACTAATGTTACTAGAAAAAAATGCTAAATGGCTGATTGGAGTTTTTGTATTGTTGATATTCTTAAACTTGTTAAGTTCATCTATTATTAATTTAGCTAAATTCTCTGTTTTTACCAAAAAATAAAAATTATTGGGTGTCAAAATTTTTTTTTGGTTTTTAAGAATATAAAATATTCCATTTTCATTTAAATATTTAAAAATCTTCATTGATTGTTAACCATTTTTTTGAATTCAAAAAATAATCTGCTTTTATTGATTTAAAATTGAAATTTAATTTATTTAAGTTTTGCAGCATTTCATATGGTGGTTTTGCAGTGAGAGTAATATATTCTCCATTTTTGTCTTGAAAACTTAAAGAATATGAGTGTAAATTTAAAAAATCAGAATTCAAATCATTAGATGTTTTTTTATTATTATATTTTTTATCACCAACTAATGGGTTATTTAAATACATAAGATGCTTTCTTATTTGATGTTTTCTTCCAGTATCAGGCCTTATTATTAATAATGTATGGTTTTTAGATTTAGTAAGAACTCTATAATAAGTTTTAGCATTAAAAATTTTATCTTTATGTTTAATTGAAATATTTATAATTGCTTTATCTATTTTTACGAGACCTGAAGTGATGGCAATGTAGGTTTTTTGAATCTTTCTATTTTTAAAAAGTTTTGTCAAATATTGTGCGTATTCTAGGGTTCTAGATATAAGCAAAAGCCCTGAAGTGTCTTTATCAATTCTGTGAACTAATTTTGGCTTTTCTTGATAATCTAGCTTAAAAATTTGATAGAGACTGTCTAAGCTGATTTTAATTTTTGAGCCACCCTGAACTGAAATTTTACTAGGCTTATTAATAGCAATAAAATCTTTGTTGCAAAAAATTATCCATTTTAAAACTTTATCTCTGAATCTCTTTGAAAAGGTTTGTTCAACATCTTGTTTCTTATTATCAATTAATACTTTTGGTACTTTTATTTTGTCGTTTTTACTCAGCACAATTGACTGCGTTGCTCTTGATCCATTTACTCTTATCACACCCTTTCTTATTAATTTGCAGATTAAATTAAATGAGCTATCTGGGTATTTTTTTCTTAACCAATAATCAAGTCTTTTATTGATGAAATGATTTTCGATTGTTTGCAATAATTCAATTTTTTTTTCCATAAAAATTCAATTATGGTGTTAGGTAACTACTTAGATTTAGGTTCTACTTCTTTAGTCTCTTCTTTTATTTTTTTATTATTTGATTCTGTAGACTTTTTATCTAAATTATCTTTCTTCTTTAGATCAATTTTTTCACTATCATCAGATTTTGTTTGCTTATTTGCATTTTCTACATTTTGTTTGTTTTCGTTTTCTTGAGCTATTCTATTTTTATCTAACAAGCCCTTTGCTTCAACATCTCTTTCAACAAATTCAATAATAGCCATAGGTGATGCATCACCATACCTAAATCCTGCTTTAATTACCCTTGTATAACCTCCATTACGACTTTTATATCTTTTTGACAAGATATTGAAAACTTTATCAACGCTTTCATTACTTCTCAAAATAGAAAAAACTTTTCTTTTTGAATGCAGTGTGTCCATTTTTCCTAATGTTATGATTTTTTCAACAAAAGGTTTGAGATCTTTTGCCTTTGGTAAGGTGGTTTTTATTTGCTCATTAATTATTAATGAATTAGATAAATTCTTAAACAGCGCCTTTCTATGACTAGAAGTACGATTTAGTTTTCTTCCCGAAATTGAATGTCTCATTTTTACCTCAATTATACTAATATGGTTCTTCTAATTTCCTTCTTATATCTTCGATATTTTCTGGAGGCCAACCCTCAATTTTCATACCTAATTCTAAATTCATTACAGTTAAAACCTCTTTAATTTCATTTAGGGACTTTCTGCCAAAGTTAGGTGTCCTTAGCATTTCAGACTCAGATTTCTGAACTAAATCTCCAATATACACAATTTCGTCATTTTTTAAACAATTTGCTGATCTTACGGATAATTCTAATTCTTCAACTTTTCTTAAAAGGTTTACGTTTAAACTAGATTCTTCTGGAACAACAACTTCAACTTCTTCTGTAGGCTCTTCAAAATTAATAAAAAGCTTTAATTGCTCGTCCATAATCCTTGCAGCATATGCAACAGAGTCCTCAGGAATGACGGAACCATTCGTTTCTATATTCATTATCAACTTATCATAATCTGTTACTTGACCGACTCTTGAGTTTTCAACTTTAAATGACACTCTTTTCACAGGAGAGAAAAAAGAGTCGATAGGTATTTCCCCAAGTATTTTTTCTTCTTTAGCATTCATCGATGCTGGAACAAACCCTTTTCCTTCCGAAACATTTAATGTCATATTAATTGATGCTTTAGAGTCTAGTGTGCAAATATGAAGATCTTTGTTTAAAACTTCAACGTGTGCACCACAGTCAATATCGCCTGCTTTTACTTCTTTTGGACCAGAAACTGTTAAATTTATTTTTGTATTTTCAACATCATTTAGTTTTAATGCCAATTGTTTAACATTTAAAATTATTTCTGTAACATCTTCAATGACACCTGATATAGATGAAAATTCGTGGGTAATTCCTTCTATTTTTATCGATGTAACAGCAGCACCTCTTATAGAAGAAAGCAAAACTCTTCTCAGAAGATTGCCAAGTGTTTGACCATATCCACTTTCAAGAGGTTCTGCTACTAGTTCAGCATTGGTTAAATGATTTTTACCCTTATTAAAACTAATTTTATTAGGCTTTATTAATTCTTTCCAATTTTTATTAATCACTTAAAATACCTTTTATTAAAATTAAACTCTTCTTCTTTTTGGAGGTCTACAACCATTATGCGGGATAGGGGTAATATCTTTAATTATTGTTATATTTAATCCCACTGTTCCAAGTGCTCTTATAGCAGACTCCCTTCCCGAGCCTGGACCTTTGATTATAACCTCCAAATGTTTCATGCCATGTTCCATTGCTTTTTTTCCTGCTTCCTCAGCCGCTAGTTGAGCCGCAAATGGTGTAGATTTTCTTGAGCCTTTAAAACCCTTATTGCCTGATGAAGACCACGAAATTGTGTTACCCGAGGTGTCTGTAATGGTAATTATTGTATTGTTAAATGTAGAATTGATGTATGCTACACCAGATGAAACATTCTTTTTAATTTTTTTCTTATTTTTTGAAGTTTTACTAACCATATCTAACTTGCTTTTTTCTTACCTGCAATAGGAATTGCTTTTCCTTTTCGAGTTCTAGCATTGGTATGGGTTCTTTGCCCACGAACAGGAAGTTTATGTCTGTGCCTTAATCCTCTATAACAACCAAGATCAGTTAATCTTTTTATATTTGTAGATATTTCTCTTCGAAGATCTCCTTCAACTGTATAATTATTATCAATATATTCTCTGATTTTAATTACTTCACCTTCAGTAAGGGTATTGACTCTTTTATTGCCGTCAACATTGGTATTTGAACAAATTAGTTTTGAAAATTTTTTGCCAATACCAAATATATAAGTTAGAGCCACTTCCAACTTTTTATTGGATGGAATATTTACACCTGCTATTCTTGCCAATTAAAACTCCGATAATGAATGATAATTAAAAATGGATTATAAATTCTTTTTCTCCCAAGTCAATATTGTTCTAGTTTATTATTTGAATAATTTTATTTGTCACACCCTCAATTGAATCCATACCATTAATCCTAACTAATTTATTTTTTTTTTCATAAAAATCTATAATTGGGTAAGTAATTTCTTTATAAACATTCAATCTTTTACTAAGCGTTTCCACGTTGTCATCTTTACGAACATTACTTGGATCACTTTCAGCAATTCTCGATTTAATTCTGTTTTCTAAAAAGGTCAACTTGACGTCAAGTAATAGAACAAAATCTAATATCATTGATTTGTCTTCAAAAGCACCATCTAAAGCTTTTGCTTGTGCAATATTTCTTGGAAAACCATCAAATATGAATTTTTTTGAATTATTTGTAGACATTTCAATTAAAATCATTTCTATTACCATCTCGTCGGGTACTAATTCACCACTTTCCATTATCTTTTGAATTTTATTTCCCTCCTCGCCTCCTGACTCAACTGTTTTTCTTAATAAATCGCCAGTTGAAATCTGAAAAAAATTTTGTTTTTCAACCAAAATTTTTGATTGTGTGCCTTTTCCTGAACCAGGTGGACCCAAGATTATAATGTTAGTCATCTTTTTTTATTTCTTAAACTTGATCTTTTGATCAAACCTTCATATTGATGAGCAATCAAATATGATTGAATTTGAGTTACGGTATCCATCGTTACACTTACAACAATCAATAAACTTGTTCCTCCAAAATAGAATGGAACTTTATATTTTGATATAAGTAATTCAGGTAATAAGCATACTGCAGATAAATAAATTGCTCCTACAACTGTTAATCTTGTCAAAACAAAATCCAGATAATTGGCAGTATTTTCTCCTGGTCTGATCCCTGGAATGAAACCTCCATATTTTTTTAAGTTTTCTGCTGTGTCTTTCGGATTAAAAACAATAGCAGTATAAAAGAAAGCAAAAAAAACAATCATGGCAATGTATAAAGATAAATAAACTGGGTGACCTCTACTTAAAATTATACTCAAAAAATTCAACCAATCAGGGCCCGATCCTGCATTAAAACTCACGAATGTAACTGGAAGGAGAAGTAGAGAGCTTGCAAATATAGGTGGAATAACACCCGAGGTGTTTATTTTTAAGGGAAGATGACTCGACTCTCCTGTTCTTCCGCCTGCACCCATTTGTCTTTTGGGGTATTGTATTAAGATTCTTCTTTGTGCTCTCTCCACAAATACCATAAAAGCTATCACGCTAATTGACATTACTATAAGAAAAACAATGAATAAAGCTGACAGAGCTCCTGTTCTACCTAATTCAAAAGTTGTACTTAGGGCCAAAGGAAGTTGAGAAACTATTCCCGTAAAAATAATAAGAGAAATCCCGTTTCCAATCCCTCTTTGTGTGATTTGCTCTCCGAGCCACATTACAAAAAGGGTACCTGTTACTAGAGTTATTACAGTTATAAATCTAAAAAAAAGTCCTGGATTCATTACTGCTTCCATTCCCTGAGAAGACATATTCTCAATTCCAACAGCAACTCCATATCCTTGTACAGTAGCTAAGAGGACTGTCCCATATCGTGCGTATTGATTTATTTTTTTTCTTCCTGATTCTCCTTCTTTTTTTAGTTGCTCAAGTTGAGGTGACACCACTGTTAATAACTGCATTATAATACTTGCTGAAATGTATGGCATTATGTTCAACGCAAAAATCGTCATTCTTCCTAATGCGCCTCCAGCAAACATATCAAACATTCCCAGAATACCTCCAACATTTTGTTTAAATATTTGTTCAAGAGCAACAGGATCTATACCAGGAATAGGAATGTAAGTTCCTAATCTATAAACAATTAAAGCTAATAAAGTAAAAAATATTCTTTTTTTTAAATCTTCCGCTTTTGCTAAAGAACTAAAATTTATGTTTGAGGCGAGTTGTTCAGCTGCTGATACCATTATTTACCTTCGTTGATTTCTTTACTTTTCTTCTCAGGTTTATTCTTTATTGTTTTTGGTTTAAGAATAGGTTTTTTTTCTTTAGTTTTTTTAACATCGATTGACTTACTTCCGGACTTATCTTTATCATTACCTTTTGATGCTTTAAAAAAATCAGACTTTTTAAATTTAACTATCTCAAGGTTACCACCGGCTCTTTTAATATCATCAATTACTGCCTTAGATGCCTTATGGGCTTGGATATTAAGCGAGCAATCAAGTTTTTGATTAAAAAGTATTTTATAACCAGAGTGAACTGGTTTAATTGATAAATTTGCATTTTGAAAATCACTAAAGATAATTTTTTTCTTATCGGATAACTTTTTTTCTTTTATTAATTTATTTATTGTACTTGTTTTAATGATAAAAAATTTTTTTTTGAATTTATTTTTAAACCCATGTTTAGGCATCCTCATATGAAGGGGCATTTGTCCGCCTTCAAAACCATTTATACTGACTCCTGTTCTAGACTTTTGACCTTTCATACCTCTTCCGCATGTTTTGCCTTTTCCCGAACCAATACCTCTTCCAACTCTCTTAGCTTTTTTCAATTTTAAATTTTCTGTTCTTATATTATTAAGTTTCATTGTTTTGTCCTATATCTTTTCAATTTTCAAAAGATGTTTAACCTTTTCAACTGCACCTCTGACAGATGGTATATCATTGAGTTCTTTAACCCTACTAATTTTATTTAAACCTAACCCTATGAGAGTTTTTCTTTGTCCTGATTGTCTTCCAATTGGACTTTTAATTTGAGTGATTCTAATTTTAGACATCTGAATTCTCCGTTAAATAATTTGAGTCCTTCCTTCTTTTTGTTATTTCATTTACTTTTAAACCCCTTCTTATTGAAATCAATTTAGGCGATGAGGCTGATTTCAGAGCCTCAAATGTAGCCCTAATCATATTATGAGGGTTCGAACTCCCAACAGACTTCGCTACTATATCTTTAATTCCTAAAGCTTCAAATATTGATCTCATTGGTCCGCCAGCAATAACTCCAGTACCAGACGGAGCACTTCTTAATGTGACCTTACCTGAGTCGAAGCGACCATTTATATCATGATGCAATGTTCGAGATTGACGAAGCGGAACTCTAATCATACTTGATTTAGCCTCATCTGTAGCTTTTTTAATTGCCTCTGGCACCTCCTTAGCCTTACCTTTACCATGACCTACAAGACCATTTCCGTCCCCAACAACTACTAGAGCTGCGAAACTAAATCTTCTACCCCCTTTAACTACTTTTGCAACACGATTAATACTAACTAACTTTTCGATAAATTCACTATCTTCTGAAAAAGTCTTGCTTGGGTTTTCTTTGACGCTAGACCCTTTTTTAGTTGGTGTTTGTTTAGAGTTTTTATTTTTAAAGTCTTTTGGCTTATTACCTGCTGAATTTTCGTTACTATTCAAAGTTTTATCTTTAATGTTTTCTACCTTAATATCAGCTTTTTTTGTTAAGCTAGCTGGATTAACTGTTTTATTATTAGAAATAATTTTGTCATCCGGCTTTTCAATTTGGCTTGTTTGATTTTCAAATTTATTTTTTAAAGGTTTATTATCTTTTCCTTCAATATCCTTCGAAGTATTATCATTCTCTTGAGACATATTTAATTCTTTGTTTACTTTCTCAGAAGACTTATTTTGGTTTTCATCATCTAATTTTTTTGTCATTTTTCCCTCATTAAAATTTTAAACCTTTTGACCTCGCGCCCTCAGCTAGTTCTTTAATTCTGCCATGATAAATATAACTACCTCGATCGAAACATAAGGAGTCTTTAAATCCACCTTTAACAGCCTTTGACGCAATGTTTTCACCCACCTTAAAAGCAGCATCTTTATTAGATCCTTTGTCAAGTTTAAGTGATTTATCAAGTGAAGACGAAGAAAATAATGTTTTTTGATTAACTTCATCAATAATTTGAGCATAAATATGTTTGTTTGATCTGAATACTGACAGTCTATATAAAGAAGAGGATTTTTTTAAAATTTTAAATCTATTTCTTTTTGCTCGTTTTATTCTTTGATTATTTGCAGTTATCATTTCTTCTTTCCTTCTTTTCTTCGTATAATTTCATCACTATATTTTACACCTTTACCTTTGTATGGCTCTGGTTTTCTGAAAGACCTTATATTGGCTGCTATTTGCCCAACTTTTTGCTTTGATATACCAGAAATTTTAATTTGTGTAGGTTTTGGTAATTCAATTTTAATATCTTCAGGTATAGGAAAGTTTACTGGATGAGAAAAACCTAAAAGAAGTTCAAGTATCTTACCTTTAAGCGCAGCTTTATATCCGACCCCATTTAATTGAAGTTCCTTTTCAAATCCATTTGTTACACCTATTATCGTATTATTAATCTGGGACCTTATAGTCCCCCACATTTTTTGTGAAACTTTAGAATCGTCAAATGGTTTAATATTAACCTCTTTTTCATTAATGTCGATATTTGCAGCCTTACCTACATCAAAAGAAAGTTCTCCTAATTTTCCTTTGGCATAGAATATACCATTTTCCACTCTAACTTGAGTCGAATCAGGTATTGTTATTGGTATTCTTCCGCTCCTTGACATCTTTTCTCCTAAAAAACCTTACATAAAATTTCACCACCAACATTCTCTTCTCTCGCCTCTTGATCAGACATAATCCCTTTTGATGTAGACAGGATTGAAATTCCAAGACCATCGAAATGTCTTGGCAAACTTTTAATACTAGAATAAACTCTTCTTCCTGGAGTTGAAACTCTTGAAATTTTTTTTATACAAGGTTCTCCATCCATATATTTAAGTTCGATTTTAAATTCATTTTTATTATTTTCAGAATTAATCTTTTCAAAACCTCTAATAAACCCCTCTCTTTGAAGAACATCTAAAATATTGCCTCTAAATCTTGATGCGGGCATCGAAACACTCTCTTTTTTTCTAATTTGACCATTTCGAATTCTAGTCAGCATATCACCTAACGGATCTGATAAACTCATATTTAAACCTGTAACACCTTTCTACCAACTTGATTTCGTGACCCCAGGAACTTGACCAATGGCGGATAGTTCTCTGAAAGCAATTCTTGATAATTTAAATTTTCTATACACACCTCTACCACGTCCTGTGACAAGACACCTATTTCGAATTCTCACTTTTGAAGCATTTCTTGGAATTGATGAAAGTTTTAGTCTTGCCTGAAATTGTTCCTCAGCAGATAATTTTTTATTATTAGCTATTTTAAGAAGCTTATCATGTTTATTTTTATATTTGTTATAAAGCTTTATTCTTTTTTTATTTCTTTCAACAATACTCAATTTTGACATATATTCACCTAATTATTAAATGGAAAATTAAAACCTTTTAAAAGTTCAAGTGCATCCTTATCGTTCGATGCGGATGTTATAATTGATACATCCAATCCTCTAACTTTATCAATTTTATCATAGTTTATTTCAGGAAAAATAATCTGTTCTTTTAATCCTAAAGAATAGTTGCCGTTACCATCGAAGGATTTTTTTGACAAACCCTTAAAATCTCTAACTCTAGGTAAGGCAACAGTGATTAGTCTATCCAAAAATTCATACATTCTTTCTTTTCTAAGTGTAACTTTACAGCCTATATTCATACCTTTTCTTAATTTGAAGCCTGCAATTGATTTTTTAGCTTGCGTAATTGAAGGCTTTTGTCCTGATATTAGTGTCAGATCGTCGACAGCAGCATTAATCTTTTTTGAATCTGCAACAGTTTCACCAACGCCCATGTTAAGAACAATTTTTTTTAATTTTGGCACTTGAAAATCATTTTCATACTTAAGTTCCTGTTTTAAAAATTCCTTTAGTTTTTTTTCGTATAAATCTTTCAATCTTGACATATAAATACCTATGTTATAGTTTCTCCAGATTTTTTTAAAAATCTTATTTTTTTTCCATTTTCTAAAAACTTAAAACCAACCCTCGAACCTTTATTAGACTTAGGATCTAAGGAGGATAAATTTGAAATGTGGATAGGCATTTCAATTGATTCAATACCACCTTTATTAGTCTGAGAAGGTTTGGTATGTTTTTTTGCTATATTTACACCCTGTACGATAGCTTTGTCTTTTTCAACCAACATTTTTAAGACTTTACCAATTTTTCCCTTATCTTTTCCAGATATAACAAATACTGAATCACCTTTTTTTATTTTTTTCATAATACCTCCGGAGCTAAGGAAATAATTTTCATATATTTTTTTGACCTAAGTTCTCTAGTTACTGGACCAAAAATTCTTGTTCCTAGAGGTTCACCACTGGCATTAATTAAAACAGCTGAGTTTTTGTCAAATCTTATTGATGATCCGTCAGCTCTAGAGATCTCTTTTGAAGTTCTAACAATGACAGCCTTGTGTATTTCGCCTTTTTTTACTTTACCACGCGGTATTGCATCTTTAACTGTAATTACAATAACATCACCAATTGATGCAAACCTCCTTTTGGATCCACCTAATACCTTAATACACTGAATGCTTTTTGCCCCAGAGTTGTCGGCAACAAATAATGTACTTTGCATTTGTATCATAAGAACCTCATTAATTAATTAAAATCCATTTTTTTGTTTTTGAAATTGGCTTGTTTTCCTGAATCTTAACATTTTGCCCTACTTTACTTATATTCTTTTCATCATGTGCAGCATACTTTTTGGTTTTTTTGATATACTTTTTGTAAACTGGATGCATAACTTTTCTTATAACAGAAACTAATATTGTTTTGTTAGAGCTAGCAGAAACTACAGTACCTTGTAATATTCTTTTGGGCATAATATTATTGACTCCTCTTTTCATTTATAATTGTTTTTATACGAGCAATCTCTTTTTTTACTTTAGAGATTCTTGAAGTATTTTCTAACTGACCACTTGATTTTTGAAACCTCAAGTTCAACGCCTCTTTTCTAAAATCTTTAAGCTTTTCAGTCATAGTCTTAATATCTTGTTTTCTTAATTCACTCAAATTCTCCATAATTATACTCCAATCCTCGTAACAAATTTTGTGTCATTTGGTAGTTTTGCAGCAGCAAGTTCAAATGCTTTTTTTGCTAATTCGGACGGAACACCGTCAATTTCAAACATAATCTTACCTGGTTTCACTCTGGCTGCCCAAAACTCAACAGCACCTTTACCCTTGCCCTGCCTGACTTCTGCTGGTTTTTTTGTAACTGGGACATCGGGAAAAATTCTAATCCACACTCGCCCAGATCTTTTGAGATGCCTTGATATAGTTCGTCTAGCTGCCTCAATCTGTCTAGATGTTATTCTTGCAGGACTCATAGCTTTTAATCCAAACGATCCAAAATTTAGAAAGTTTCCGCCTTTAGAATTTCCATGCATTCTTCCTTTGAACTGTTTTCTGAATTTAGGCTTTTTAGGTTGTAACATTAATTATTCCTCATTAAATTTTTGTACTTTCAGGTTTTTTTGTCTCTTCTTCCAAGTTTTCCGTTGCCATAGGATCATGTTCCATAATTTCACCCTTAAAAATCCACACCTTAATACCGCATATACCATAAGTTGTGTTAGCTCTTGAAATACCATAATCAATATTAGCTCTTAATGTATGAAGTGGAACTCTTCCTTCGCGATACCATTCCATTCTGGCAATCTCTGCACCGCCTAATCTTCCACTACAATTAACTCTTATACCCAGAGCACCTAATCTAATTGCTGATTGGACTGCTCTTTTCATGGCTCTTCTGAAAGCTATTCTCCTCTCTAATTGCTGAGCAATATTATCAGCAACAAGCTTAGCATCAATTTCAGGTTTTTTAATTTCAACTATGTTAAGACTAGCATCACCACCAACCATTTTTACAATTTGATTTCGAAGTTTTTCAATATCTGAACCTTTCTTTCCTATAATAACACCAGGCCTCGCAGTATAAACTGTAATTTTGGCTAATTTAGCTGGTCTTTCAATTAAAATTTTGGATACACCGGCTAATGCTAATTTTTTCTGCAGAAATTTTCTTAACATAAAGTCTTCTTGCAAGAGTTTTGCATAATTCTTTTCGGCAAACCATCTTGATTCCCATGATTTATTGACACCAAGTCTTAATCCAATGGCGTTAGCTTTCTGACCCATTATGCGTTCTCCTTAATTGTGTTTTGTTGATCAGATTTCTGATCATTCTGATTAGTATCTTTTAATACTTCTTCTTTTTCTTTTACCACGATTCTAATATTTGAAAAGGGTTTCAGAATCTTTCCTGATCTACCTCTAGCTCGAGGTCTAAATCTTTTCATTACCATTGCTTTTCCAGTTGAAGCTTCTTCAATTACTAGCTTGTCGATATCAAGCTGATGATTATTTTCTGCATTAGCAATTGCAGATTTTAGAAGTTTTTTTACTTCATTAGCAATTCTTCTTTTTGAAAACTCAAGCACATTTAAAGCTCTTTCAGCGTCCATTCCTCTTATTTGTTGTAAAACAAGATTAACTTTTTGCGGGCTTGACTTAATTGATTTTATAGATGCTTTCGCAGTTAACTGACTTTCTGAATTTTTCTTTTCATTTACCATTTTTATTTCCCACCTGATTTTTTATCAGCATTATGTCCTCTGTATGTTCTCGTTGGAGCAAATTCTCCAAATTTATGGCCGACCATATTCTCACTTACTGATACTGGAATGTGTTTTTTACCATTATGAACCCCAAAAGTTAAACCAACGAATTGAGGAAGTATTGTAGATCTTCTGGACCAGATTTTTATAACATCATTTCTCCCTGACTTTCTAACATCATCAGCTTTCTTTAAAAGATACGAATCTACAAATGGTCCTTTCCAAATTGATCTAGTCATGATTTATCCTATTTTTTGTGCCTACTTTTAACAATATACTGATTGGTTCTTTTGTTATTTCTAGTTCTTTTTCCTTTTGCTGATAATCCCCATGGTGAAACAGGGTTTCTACCACCTGATGTTCGTCCTTCACCACCACCGTGAGGATGATCAACAGGATTCATTGCAACTCCTCTTACCGACGGTCGAACTCCAAGCCATCTATTTCTACCAGCTTTACCTAATTTAATATTTTTCTGATCAGGGTTTGAGACCATTCCAATTGTAGCTCTACACTCAACTCTAACAGCACGAATTTCGCCGGAGGCCAACTTAATTTGCGCATACTCAAAATCCTTGCTTGCTAATTGACCAAAAGTACCAGCAGATCTTAACATTTGCGCTCCTTTTCCCGGTTTTAATTCTAAATTATGAATGACAGTTCCTACAGGAATGTTCTTTAATGATAGACAGTTCCCCACTTTTATTTCTGCTTTATCAGATGACAAAACTTTATCTCCTATTTTTATTTTTTGAGGACAAATTATATAATTTAAGTCTCCATCTGAATACTTTATCAATGCTATAAAGGCCGATCTATTTGGATCATACTCTTTTCTTTCAACAGTACCTACTATTTCAGTTTTATTTCTTTTAAAATCAATTATTCTATATTTTCTTTTGTGACCTCCACCCTTTCTTCTAGCTGTCACGTGACCGTGGTTATTTCTACCTCCGGAAGAACTCAAGCCTTTTACAAGTTTTTTTTCAGGTTTTCCTTTATGCAATTCAGCTTTATCGGTTAAAACAAGACCTCTTTGACCAGGAGTTTTTGGTTTGAAACTCTTTAAACCCATTATTTTATCCCTATCGTTAAATCAATCGAATTACCCTCAGCAAGTTTAACAAAAGCTTTTTTTGTACCTGCCCTTTTACCCAATTTACCCTTAAATCTTTTAATTTTACCTTTTAAGTTAAGTGTATTTACTGCAATTACTTTTACATTAAAAATCTTCTCAACAGCAGCTTTAATTTCACTTTTTGAAGAGTCTTTTGCAACTTTAAACACATAATAATTGTGTTGTGACGCTAGAGTAGACTTTTCAGAAATTAATGGTGCTCTTAGCACCTCAAAAATCCTTTCTTCAGAAACTATCATATTCATTTTGAAAACCTCTCAGTCAAAAAATTTAGAGCACTCTCTGACATTACTAAATGTTCTCTTTTAACAATAGTGTAAACATTAATTCCATCTATAGATAGAAAATCAGTATTTGGGATATTCCTAACGGCTAACATAAAGTTTTTATCAATTTCTCTTCCTGTAACAAAAAGAGCGGAGGTAACCCCCATTTTATTTATTTTAGACTTTAGTAAATTTGTCTTTGCTTTTTGAATTTTAAAGTCGTTAAGTATAATTAGTTTTCCATCGGATTTTTTCTTAGATAAGGCAATCTTAAGTGCTAATGCTCTGATCTTCTTAGGTAATTTATGAGCATGAGATCTCACCTGAGGTCCAAAAATGACCGCACCGCCCCTCATCTGCGGAGATCTTTTGCTGCCTTGCCTAGCACTCCCGGTTCCCTTTTGTTTGAAAGGTTTTTTGGTTGTGCCTGAAATTTCTGAAATTCCTTTAGTTTTGTGATTTCCAGATTGTCTTTTTGCACTTTGATATCTCAACATTCTATAAATAATCTCTTGTTTAAAAGGCTGCTCAAAAATATCCTTATTTAAGTTAATTTCTTTTAGAGACTTGTTATCTAATGAACTTACTTTAAATTTCATTACTAATCATCCTTTTTAACGTCTAGTTTTTTTTCATTATTTTCTGTTGAATCTAACTTATCTTCTTGTTTTTCTTTAGAAATTAAATCTTTATCTTGGTCACTAATTTGCTCACTATTTGCGTTTACGACTGGCTCGGAAGTCTCCTTAGATTTGTTTAGATCAGAAACTGTATTATTTTCTACGTTAACTTCAGGGGACAAATTTGAAACCACATTATCAGTTTGTTTATTTATATTATCGGTTATTGTTGGATAGGGTAACTTTTCTAATTTTTGTTTTATTGAATCTCTTACTTTAACAAATAAACCTTTAGGGCCCGGAACTGAGCCTTTAATTACAATTAATCCGTTTTCATGATCTGTTGAAATAACTTCTAAACACTGCATAGTTCTCTTAACGTTTCCAAGACGACCTGCCATTTTTTTACCCTTAAATACTTTACCGGGATCTTGGCATTGACCAGTCGATCCATGAGATCTATGAGAAATTGAAACTCCATGAGAAGCTCTATTTCCAGCAAAATTGTGCCTTTTCATTCCCCCAGCAAAACCTTTTCCTATGGTAAACCCAGAAATATCAACGTATTGCCCATTTAAAAAGTGATTTACGGACAAATCCTTACCTATCTCAACAATACCATCTTCAGAGACTCTAAACTCAGCTGTTAAGTTAGTAGATTCGGTTTTAAGCTTTTTAAAGTAACCATTGGTTGGTCTATTAATGGTTGATTTTTTGGATTGACCGTAAGCAATTCTAATTGCCAAATAACCGTGTTTATCTATCTTTCTATGGTCGATGACTTTACAAGTATCAACTTTTAAGAGAGTAACTGGTATATTTTGTCCATCATTTTTAAAAATCCGACTCATTCCAATTTTTTTTGCTATCAAACCTGTTCTCATAATTCCTAATTTCTATAATTTTATTTCAACATCAACACCTGAAGCTAGCTCTAATTTCATCAGTGCATCAACTGTTTGTGGTGTCCAATCAACAATGTCCATCATTCTTTTATGTGTTCTCATTTCTAATTGCGTTCTAGCTTTCTTATCCACATGCGGTGAACTTAAAACTGTATATTTTTCTATTCGCGTTGGCAAAGGTATCGGACCTTTAACATTAGCACCAGTTCTTTTTGCAGTATTGAGTATTTCAAGTGTGCTTTGATCTAGTACTCTATGGTCATAAGCTTTTAGTCTTATCCTTATATTTTGATTAGTCGCCATTTTTTTACTCAACTATTTCTGAAACAACACCAGCTCCAACTGTTCTACCGCCCTCACGAATAGCAAATCTCAAACCTTTATCCATTGCTATTGGAGTCAGTAGTTCGACAGTCATCGCGACATTATCACCAGGCATAACCATTTCGGTTCCTGATGGTAATTCAATGGTTCCAGTTACATCAGTTGTTCTAAAGTAAAATTGTGGTCTATAGTTCTTGAAAAAAGGGGTATGTCTTCCACCCTCGTCTTTATTTAAGACATATGCTTCAGCTTTAAATTTTTTATGTGGTTTAATCGAACCTGGTTTCGCAAGAACTTGACCTCTTTCAACTTCTTCCCTTTTTGTACCTCTAAGAAGAACTCCAACATTGTCTCCAGCCTGTCCACTGTCTAAAAGCTTTCTAAACATCTCAACTCCAGTACAAACAGTTTTTGTTGTGTCTTTAATACCGATTATCTCAATTTCTTCATTTACATTTATTACGCCTTTTTCAACTCTCCCAGTAACCACGGTCCCTCTACCCGATATTGAGAAAACATCTTCTATTGGCATAAGAAAAGGTTGATCTAAAGGACGAGCTGGTTGTGGAATATGTTCATCAATTTTTGTCATCAACTCTAAAATTGACTTTTTTCCTTTTTCCTCGTCTCCTCCTTCAACTGCTGCTAAGGCGGACCCTTTAACTATTGGAATGTTATCGCCATCAAATTCATATTTTGAAAGCAGTTCTCTCACCTCCATCTCAACCAAATCTACTAACTCAGGGTCATCAACCTGATCTATTTTATTCATATAAACTACTAGAGATGGAACACCAACTTGACGAGCCAGAAGAATATGTTCTCTTGTTTGTGGCATTGGACCATCAGCAGCATTTACAACAAGTATAGCTCCATCCATCTGTGCTGCACCCGTTATCATATTTTTTACATAATCAGCATGACCTGGGCAATCTACATGAGCGTAATGTCTTTTTTCTGTTTCATATTCTACATGTGCTGTAGAAATTGTAATACCTCTTTCTTTTTCTTCGGGAGCCTTATCTATTTGTGCATAATCCATAGCAGTCGCGCCGCCTGTTTCTGCCAAAACTTTTGTGATGGCAGCTGTCAGCGTGGTCTTTCCATGATCAACATGACCAATTGTACCTATATTACAGTGGGGTTTAGATCTATCAAATTTTTCTTTAGCCATTACATATTCTCCTTATTAAGATTAACCAGAAACTTTCTCCTTAACTTCTTCTGCTACATTATTAGGCACTTGCTCATAATGATCAAAAGTCATAGTGTAACTTGCTCTACCCTGGCTCATAGAACGCAAATTATTTACATAACCAAACATATTAGCGAGTGGTACCATCCCATTCACAACATGATTTACACTTCTTTGTTCCATACCCGAAATCTGGCCTCTTCTTGAGTTTAAATCACCGATTACGTCTCCCATATATTCTTCGGGAGTTACAACCTCTACCTTCATCATAGGTTCCAATAAAACCGCTTTTGCTTTTGGCATCGCCTCCCTGAAAGCTGCCCTTGCTGCAATCTCAAAAGCCATAACACTTGAATCCACGTCATGAAACGCTCCATCGACGAGAATACACTTAAAATCAATAACCGGAAAGCCTGCTAAAAAACCAGATTCTGTTGAAAGTTTAATACCTTTTTCAACTCCTGGTATATACTCTCTAGGCACCCTTCCACCTACTATCTTACTTTCGAAAACAATCCCACTACCTTTCTCTAAGGGCTCAAATTCCAACACAATTTTTGCAAATTGTCCAGCACCTCCAGATTGTTTTTTGTGAGTATAATCAACAGTAGTTGGTTGAGTTATAGTTTCCCTGTAAGCAACTTGCGGAGCGCCAACGGATGCATCAACTTTAAACTCTCTTTGCATTCTATCAACCAGTATTTCCAAGTGAAGTTCACCCATCCCTTTCATCACTGTCTGTCCCGACTCATGATCAATACTAACTTTAAAGGATGGATCTTCAGCAGCTAGTCTTTGAAGTGCAATACCCATCTTTTCTTGATCGGCTTTAGTTTTAGGCTCAACAGCAACTTCAATAACGGGATCTGGAAACTCCATTCTTTCTAATATCACTGCATTTTCAGAATCACAAAGTGTATCTCCTGTTGTAGTGTCTTTTAATCCAGCAACTGCTATTATATCACCAGCATACGCTTGTTTGATATCCTCTCTGGAGTTTGAATGCATCTGTAACATTCTTCCAAATCTTTCTTTTTTTTGTTTAACAGAATTCATAACAGAAGAACCAGCCTCAATTGACCCAGAATAGATTCTCATAAATGTAAGACTACCAACGAAAGGATCATTTGCAATCTTAAATGCAAGGGCAGAAAAGGGTTCAGAATCAGAACTTTCTCTAGTTATAGCTTCATCTTCAGAACCAAATTTTACCCCTTTTATTGCTGGAACATCTAAAGGAGATGGCAAGTAATCAATAACAGCATCTAACATTGGTTGAACGCCTTTATTTTTAAAAGAGCTACCACATAAAATTGGTACAAATTTAGACTCAATTGTACCTATTCTAATTAGTTCTTTTATCTTGTCTTCACTAGGCATAACACCATCAAGATACTTTTCCATGACATCGTCATTTAATTCAACAACACTTTCCAGCATGGTTTCACGATAATTGCTAGCTTCAGAAACTAAATCCTCAGGAATCTCCTCATAGTTGAATTTGGCACCAAGAGATTCAGTTTCCCAAACTATGGCCTTCATTTTTACTAAGTCTATAACCCCTTTGAAATTTGACTCTGAACCAATTGGAAGTTGTAATACAAGAGTTGAACAACCTAAACGTTCTTTTATCATATCAATACATCTAAAAAAATTTGCCCCTGTCCTATCCATTTTATTTATAAAACACATTCTGGGAACACCATACTTATCTGCTTGCCTCCAGACTGTTTCAGACTGCGGTTCGACTCCAGCTACAGAATCAAAAACACAAACCGAACCATCTAAGACCCTCAATGATCTTTCAACTTCAATAGTAAAGTCTACGTGACCAGGTGTATCAATAATATTTATCCTCTTATTTTTCCAAAAACATGTTGTTGCAGCAGAAGTAATTGTAATACCCCTTTCTTGTTCTTGTTCCATCCAATCCATGGTAGCTGCACCGTCGTGAACCTCACCAATTTTATGTGAGACACCTGTGTAATAAAGAATTCTTTCCGTAGTAGTAGTTTTTCCGGCATCAATGTGAGCCATAATTCCTATATTTCTGTAATCTTTTAAATCAGTTTGTCTGCTCATTTTACCACCTGTAATGTGAGAAAGCTCTGTTAGCTTCAGCCATTTTATGTGTATCTTCACGTTTTTTTACTGACAAACCTTTATTTTCATGAGCATCAACTATTTCAGAAGATAGTCTTTCAATTATTGTTTTTTCACTTCTCTTTCTTGAAGAAGATACAAGCCATCTAATTGCAAGAGCTTGAGCACGTTCAGATCTCACTTCTACTGGAACCTGATATGTAGCACCTCCAACTCTTCTTGAACGAACTTCGATACCCGGCTTAATATTGCTTAAGGCTTGTAAGAAAATATCAATTGGGTTTTTATTTTTAATAATCGTAGCAGCCTTATCCATAGATTTATAAACTATTTTTTCAGCAAGAGATTTTTTTCCATCAAGCATCATTATATTAATAAACTTTGATAAGACTTGATCTTGATATTTTGGATCGGGATAAACGTTTCTTTTTATAGCAGCTCTTCTTCTCGACATTTTTTCACCTATTTTGGTCTTTTTGTACCATATTTCGATCTACGTTGTTTTCTATCTTTCACACCTTCAGTATCTAAAACACCTCGCAGAACATGATATCTCACCCCAGGAAGATCTTTAACCCTACCTCCTCTTAACAAAACTACTGAATGTTCTTGAATATTATGGCCTTCTCCAGGTATATAACTTGTAACTTCAAACCCATTTGTTAATTTTACACGTGCCACTTTTCTCAGTGCCGAGTTAGGCTTCTTTGGGGTAGTTGTATAAACACGGGTGCAAACTCCTCTTTTTTGAGGACAAGCCTCAAGAGCAGGAACTTTGTTTCTTTTAACCTGTTTCGACCTTGGAGATCGAATTAACTGGTTTATTGTAGGCATAATTATTTCCCAAATTAAAATAGAATTGTGTTTGGCATAGAGCCACGACCAATTATTTGTTGGATATTAATACATCTTTTAGCTGAGTCAACAAAAGAATATTTTTTTCTATATTTTACTTTTGAGCAGGCTCAGTTGAATTTGTATTAGTCTCATTCGCAACATCCAGTAGTTCTTTATCTCTTTTTGCAGCCTCAATTTTTGCTTGTGCTAAAAATGAACCTGTGCCACAGGGTACAAGTCTTCCAACAATAACATTTTCTTTAAGCCCAACTAAACTATCAATTTTACCTGATACTGAAGCTTCAGTCAAAACTCGAGTTGTTTCTTGAAATGATGCAGCGGATATAAAACTATCAGTTTGTAAAGATGCCTTTGTTATTCCTAATAATATAGGCGAAGCTTTTGCCTCCTTCAAGTTTTCAGCTTTTGCTTTTTTATTAATCTCATCCAATTCCTTTTTACTAATCTGTTCACCAACTAAAAGCGTTGTTTCACCTCCATCGAGTATTTCAACCTTTTGCATCATTTGTTTGACGACAACCTCTATATGTTTATCATTAATTTTTACACCTTGAAGTCTGTAAACATCTTGAACCTCCTTAATCATGTAGGCAGATAGTGCTTCAACACCTTTTATTCGTAATATATCATGTGGTACTGAACTACCGTCAACAAGTACATCTCCAATCTCAACATAATCCCCCTCTTGTACAGACAAGTGTTTTGATTTTGAAATTACATATTCAACAGGTTCTAAACTCTTATCGTCCGATCGGATGAGAATTTTTCGTTTCATTTTGTAATCTTTACCAAACTCTATCTTTCCAGAAATTTCTGCAATAATAGAATGATCTTTTGGTTTTCTAGCTTCAAATAGCTCTGCTACTCTTGGCAGACCTCCAGTAATATCCTTGGTTTTTGAAGATTCCTTCGGAACTCTTGCAATAAAATCACCGCGTTTAATTTTATCTCCAGAGTTGATTCCTAAAATTGCATCAACAGGAATTTCATAAGAAGCTGGACTACCATTTTCTAACGTTAGAATTTTACCAGACTTCAACTTGTCGTGAATTTCAATCCTAGGATTTAAGGATTGGTTTTTTGCTTGTTGCTTCCAGTCAACAACCATCTTACTAGCTAATCCAGTTGATTCATCAATAACTTCTCTAGTTGAAACACCATCATCTAAATCTTTAAAAATTACATATCCACTAATTTGTCCAATTATTGGTATAGTAAATGGATCCCATTCAGCAAGTATCACACCTTTATCAATTTTTTGATTTTCTTTAACATTTATTTTTGAACCTAAGGGCACTCTATGTTTTGCTTTTTCCTTATCTCCTTGAAATATACAAAGTTGGGCACTTCTTGATAAATTAATGTTATTATTATTAGAATCTGATGATACCTGAACATTGTTAAATTTTATAGTACCACTTACATTAGATTCTACATTGGATATTTCAGAACCTTTTTGGGCTGCACCACCAATATGGAATGTTCTCATGGTAAGTTGTGTTCCAGGCTCACCTATTGATTGAGCGGCAATAACCCCAACAGCCTCACCAATATTAACTGGTGTGCCTCTTGCAAGATCTCTACCATAGCACTTAACGCATACACCAAATTCTGCTTCGCAGCTCAACACAGATCTAATTTTAACTTCTTCAATATTTAGTGATTCAATTATTGGAATATGCTCCTCATCAATTATGTCACCTCTTGAAATTATGGTTTTTTTTGATTTAGGATCTATAATATCTTCCGCAATCGTCCTTCCAAGTATCTTTTCAGATAAAGCATCTATGACTTCTCCGCCTTCAACCTCTGCCCTTACCGTTAAATAT
Organism: uncultured Alphaproteobacteria bacterium; assembly: GCA_902523675.1. Classification (GTDB taxonomy): domain Bacteria; phylum Pseudomonadota; class Alphaproteobacteria; order Methylaequorales; family Methylaequoraceae; genus SP4073. The sequence continues at coordinate 34,243 of CABZAL010000002.1, forward strand.
TTTTCGGTAAAGCAGTCATCAATTGTTACAATACAGTCTTGTGCAACGTCAACTAATCTTCTTGTCAAATAACCTGAATTGGCAGTCTTTAGAGCTGTATCGGCAAGTCCTTTTCTAGCACCGTGGGTAGAATTAAAATATTCTAAAACAGTCAAACCCTCTTTAAAGTTTGAAATAATTGGATTTTCAATTATTTCTCCTGACGGTTTAGCCATTAAGCCTCTCATACCGGCTAGTTGTTTTAATTGAGCCGCCGAACCTCTGGCTCCAGAATCGGCCATCATGAAAACAGAGTTTATATCATCAACTTTATTATTTTTTTGAGGAAGCATTTTATTCATCATTGCTTCAGCGACATCATCGGAACATTTAGCCCACGCATCGACAACCTTGTTGTATTTTTCTCCTTTAGTAATTAAACCCTCAGAGTATTGCTTTTCATAGTTCTTGACTTGCTTTTCAGTTGTACTTAAAAGATTATTTTTCGTCTCAGGAATTAGAAGATCGTCTTTTCCAAAAGAGATTCCAGCTTTGCAAGCCTCTTGAAAACCAAGAGCCATTAATTTATCTGCAAATATTACTGTTTTCTTCTGACCACAATGTCTATAAACAAGGTCAATTGTATTAGAAATTTCTTTTTTTGTCATAAGCTTATTTATGATATCAAATTTGACTTTTGGATGTTTTGGTAATATTTCACTTAAAAACATTCTTCCTGGCGTGGTTTCTACAACCTCACTTATCTGCTCATAATTTTCATCTACGCTATAAAACCTAGCCTTAATTTTTGTTTGTAATGTTATGTACCCACTATCTAATGCAATTTGAATTTCTCCTAAATCTGAAAAAATCATTCCTTCTCCTTTAGCACCCTCTGAAATAATACTTAAGTAATAAAGACCAAGAATCATGTCCTGAGAAGGAACAATTATCGGTTTTCCACTTGCTGGTGATAGAATATTATTTGTAGACATCATTAAGACTCTAGCTTCCAATTGCGCTTCAAGGGATAAAGGTACGTGAACTGCCATCTGGTCTCCATCGAAATCCGCATTAAACGCTGTACAAACTAATGGATGTAGTTGAATGGCTTTCCCCTCAATGAGGATTGGCTCAAACGCTTGAATTCCTAATCTATGCAATGTTGGAGCTCTATTTAATAAAACTGGGTGTTCTCTGATTACTTCTGCTAGTATATCCCAAACCTCTGGTCGTTCTTTTTCTACCATTTTTTTAGCGGCTTTAATTGTAGTAGCATAATTATATTTTTCTAATTTTGCGTATATAAAAGGTTTAAACAATTCAATAGCCATCTTCTTTGGAATTCCGCATTGGTGTAACTTTAATTCCGGTCCAACCACAATGACTGATCTACCTGAGTAATCAACTCTTTTACCTAAAAGATTTTGTCTAAATCTCCCTTGTTTACCTTTTAACATATCTGAAAGCGACTTTAGCGGCCTTTTGTTTGTTCCAGTAATAACTCTTCCTCTTCTTCCATTATCGAATAAAGCATCAGCTGCTTCTTGAAGCATTCTTTTTTCATTTCTAACGATAATTTCTGGAGCCTTTAAATTTAATAAACGTTGTAATCTATTATTGCGATTTATAACTCTTCTGTATAAATCATTCAAATCAGAGGTAGCAAATCTTCCTCCGTCAAGAGGCACCAAGGGTCGTAATTCAGGGGGGATGACGGGAATTACATTCAAAATCATCCACTCAGGTTTAAGTTTTGAAGAAATAAATGCATCTATTAATTTAAGTCTTTTTACAAGTTTCTTTTTCTTTGTTTCAGAATTTGTATTTTTTAAATCGTTTCTGACTGACTTTTTCTCTTCATCTAAATTAATTTCAGATAACAATTTTTGAATAGCTTCGGCACCAATCATACTTTCAAACTCATCACCAAATTCTTCTTTAAGTTCTGAATTTTCTTCTTCACTTATAACCTGAAACTTCTTTAGTGATTTCACCATTCCTGGTTCCGTGATTATAAAACTTTCAAAGTATAGAACTTTTTCTAAATCTTTTAAGGTTAAGTCTAATAATAAACCTATTCTACTTGGCAGGGATTTTAAAAACCAAATGTGTGCTACTGGCGCTGCAAGTGGAATATGTCCCATTCTCTCTCTTCTGACTTTTGTAACAGTTACTTCTACACCACATTTCTCACAAATGATTCCTTTAAACTTCATTCTTTTGTATTTACCACAAATACATTCATAATCTTTAATAGGGCCAAATATCCTTGCACAAAATAAACCACTTCTTTCTGGCTTAAACGTTCTGTAGTTTATAGTCTCAGGTTTTTTGATTTCACCATGAGACCAGGAAACCATATTTTCAGGACTCGCAATTGAAATTTTTATATGATCAAAATTGGTAAAATTAGGTTTTTCAATCAACTTCATTAAATCATTCATAATATCCCCAGTAATTAAACATTTCTTTCTAAAAGTTCAACGTTAAGCCCTAATGATTTCAACTCCATGATTAAAACATTAAAAGATTCAGGAATACCTGATTCAATATTGTCTTCTCCTCTTACAATTGTTTCATATGCTTTTGTTCTTCCTGAAACATCATCAGATTTGACAGTCAACATTTCTTGAAGAGTGTAAGATGCTCCATACGCTTCTAAAGCCCACACTTCCATTTCACCAAACCGTTGACCACCAAATTGAGCCTTGCCTCCAAGAGGTTGCTGAGTTACTAGACTGTATGGGCCAATTGATCTGGCGTGAATTTTATCGTCTACTAAATGATGCAATTTTAACATGTATATTTCACCAACAGTTACTGGTCTATCAAAATATTCTCCAGTTCGTCCATCTATTAACCTTTTTTGTCCACTTGTATCTGAACCTGCAAATTCAAAGTATTTATTGAGATCTGTCTCTTTTGCACCATCAAAAACAGGAGTTGCAAAAGGCACACCTTCTTTGAGACCTTTTGCATGCTTTAAAAGAGCCTCTTCGTTAATTTTTTCAAAACGAGATTTGTAGATCTCATCACCATAGACATTTTTGAAAAGTTCTCTCAACTTTTTAATTTTTGGTTTGTCATTCTTTGAACTTTCTGCAAGATTGTAAAATTTCTTACCTAAATCAACTGCAGCAGCTCCGAGATGAGTTTCAAGTATTTGTCCAACGTTCATTCTTGATGGAACTCCTAATGGATTTAAAACTATATCCACTGGAGATCCATCTTCCATATATGGCATGTCCTCTACGGGTATTATTCTTGAAATAACTCCTTTATTCCCATGCCTTCCAGCCATCTTATCTCCAGGTGCTAATTGTCTTTTAACAGCCACAAAAACTTTTATAAGTTTCATAACTCCAGGTAATAAATCGTCACCAGATTGAACTTTATCAACTTTATCTTTAAAATTATTTTGTAGAATTTCTAAACTCTCATCGAATGCCTCACATAATGACTCGATTTTTTCCATAGCTTTATCATCTTTTACTTTAATTTTTCTAAGTTTTGACAAGTTAAGTCCACTCAGAGTTTCCAAATTAATCTTTTTATTTTTCTTAATTTCATCAACACCGCTCAAAAACATCTGATTTTCTAATAGGTCATTTAGTCCATTTTTGAAACTAGACTCTAAAATAAATTTTTCATCCTCCATATCTTTATGTAATTGCTCAATTTGCGATCTTTCATTTGAGAGAGCTCTTTCATCTTTATCTATACCTCTTCTAGAGAAAACTCTAACTTCTACAACAGTGCCAGATACACCTGGTGGGAGTCTTAATGAAGTATCTTTCACATCGGCAGCTTTTTCACCAAAAATTGCTCTAAGTAACTTTTCCTCTGGTGTCATAGGAGACTCTCCTTTCGGCGTTACTTTTCCAACCAAAATATCACCCGGATTTACTTCTGCTCCAATATGAACTATGCCAGCTTCATCCAAATTAGTAAGGGCTTCATCACCAACATTTGGAATATCTCTTGTAATATCTTCTTGACCTAATTTAGTGTCTCTAGCTAAAACCTCGAATTCCTCAATGTGAATTGAGGTAAAGACATCATCAACAACCAACTTCTCAGAAATGAGGATTGAATCCTCATAATTATAACCGTTCCATGGCATAAATGCTACTGTAACATTTTTACCTAATGCTAACTCTCCTGTTTTTGAAGCTGGTCCATCTGCGATTATATCGTTTTTTGAAACGTAATCTCCTGCTTGAACAAGAGGTTTTTGATTAATACAAGTATTTTGATTGGATCTTTGAAATTTACTCAATCTATAAATATCTACACCTGTATCTTTTTCTTGTTTTTCATCTGCTTTTATTACGATTCTAGAAGAATCAACTTGATCAACATATCCTGATCTTTTTGCAACTACGACTACACCAGAATCTCTTGCAACAACACTTTCCATTCCAGTACCCACAAAAGGAGCTTGAGATTTAAGTAGAGGTACAGCCTGTCTCATCATGTTTGATCCCATTAATGCTCTGTTTGCATCATCATTTTCCAAAAATGGAATCAAAGCGGCTGCGACTGATACAAGTTGTTTTGGAGATACATCCATTAACTCAATATGTTTGGGATTTAAAAGAAAAAAATCACCATCTTTTCTGCATGAAATTAAATCTCTAGAAAACGATCCATCGTTGTTCAATGGTTCGTTAGCTTGAGCAATTGTTTTTTTCTCCTCTTCCATAGCCGATAAATAAATTACATCATTTGTGACTTTTCCATTTACTACCTTCCTGTAGGGGGTCTCAATAAAACCAAAAGTATTTACTTTTGAATAAGTAGACAAAGAATTAATGAGTCCAATATTTGGTCCTTCTGGGGTTTCAATTGGACAAATTCTTCCATAATGAGTCGGATGAACGTCTCTTACTTCAAAACCAGCTCTTTCTCTTGAAAGTCCTCCAGGGCCTAATGCAGAAAGTCTTCTTTTATGGGTAATTTCTGACAAAGGATTAGTTTGATCCATAAATTGTGATAACTGACTTTGTCCAAAAAACTCTCTGACTGATGCAGAAGCTGGTTTAGGGTTTACAAGATCATTGGGCATAACAATTTCTATTTCTGAATTACTCATTCTTTCTTTAATTGCTCTTTCCATTCTAATAACACCCAAAGTGTATTGATTTTCTAAGAGTTCTCCAACTGATCTTACCCTTCTATTTCCTAAGTGATCAATGTCGTCAATTTCTCCAATACCGTCTTTTAGTTCTGCTAAATATTTTATTATTGTTAAAATATCTGTATTTTCCAAAACTCTTTTCTCTAAATCGGTGTCTAAACCGAGTCTTGTATTTATTTTTAATCTGCCAACTGGTGACAGGTCATATCTTTCTTTGTCAAAAAACAAACTTCTAAATAAGTTATCTGCTGATTCAATAGTCGGTGGCTCTCCAGGTCTCATTATTTTATAAATTTCGAATAACGCATCATTTCTATTTTTATTTTTATCAGCCAAAAAAGTATCTCTTATATAACTTCCTTGTTTATTATTATTAATATCCAAAATATCCAAAAAGCTGATATTTTTATCAGAAACGTGTTTAAGCACATTTTCATCCACAACGTCTCCAGCTTCAAAATAGATTATTCCTGATTTATCATCAAAAATATCTTTTGCCAAAAACTTTCCTACAATTTCTTCGTTGGAAATCAAAAGTTTTTTTACCTTAAGTTCCTTAATTTTTTTGGCGATTAAAATATTGAATTTTTCTCCTGCTTTAGCAACGACATTACTATTCGCAGAATCAGTAAGGTCAAAGTTTAGCTTTGAGCCTATATAATCTTCTTTGATATAATCAATTTCCCAACCATTATCTTTTTTTATAAATTTTTTGGAACTGTAAAAAAATGAAAAAATTTCTTCATGGCTAAGTCCTGTGATTTTATTGTAATCGAGATGTTCAGAATCTGTCTTTTCCCTGTATTCAACTGATTTCTCATTCTCTAGAGCTAGTAGCAATGATGAAGCTAAAAGTTTTCTTCTTTTATCTATTCTTACATACAAAAGGTCTTTTGAATCGAATTCAAAATCAATCCATGATCCGTTATAAGGAATCAATCTAGATGCAAATAAGAACTTCCCAGTTGAATGGCTTTTTCCCTTATCATGATCAAAAAAAACACCGGGAGACCTATGCATCTGGGAAACTACAACTCTTGTTGTTCCATTAAATACAAATGTTCCTTTATCAGTCATAAGAGGGATATCGCCAAGATAAACTTCTTGTTCCTTTATGTCTTTTATTGACCTCGACCCACTCTCCTCATCAATCTCCCAAACAATTAGTCTCAATGTAACTTTTAAAAGTGATGCGAATGTCCCACCTCTTTGAATACACTCTTTAACATCATACTTAGGGTTTTCGAGCTCATATTTAACAAATTGAAGTTCAGCCTTACCTGAAAAATCTTTAATGGGAAAAACCTTGTTAAATACTGCTTGAAGGCCTATGTCTTCCCTATTTTGTGGTTTAATATTTTTTTGTAAAAATAATTCGTAGGAATTCTTCTGAATTTCCAAAAGATTCGGCATTTCCAACAATTCTGGAATTTTTCCAAAACTTTTTCTTACATTATGCTTAAGAGTAAATGAACTTTTCATGTATATTTATCCAAAAAATTATTTCAAGTCTACTGTCGCACCAGCTTCTTCTAGCTGTTTTTTAAATTTTTCGGCATCCTCTTTATTCACCCCTTCTTTAACATTCTGAGGTGCTCCTTCTACAAGATCCTTGGCTTCCTTTAGACCTAAACCAGTAATTGTTCTTACTTCCTTAATAACATTTATCTTTTTTTCTCCACATGCAGAAAGTACGACAGTAAATTCGGTTTTTTCTTCAGATGATGCTTGTGCATCTTCCCCTGCAGCTGGTGCAGCAACTGCGACAGGAGCTGCCGCGGATACACCCCATTTTTCTTCTAAAAGTTTAGTTAATTCAGAAGCTTCTAAGACTGAGAGGTTAGAAAGGTCTTCGATTATTTTTTCAAGATTTGCCATAGTAATGTCTCCTTAAATTGGTTATTGGCTTTGTTGTTTTGAATTTATTAATCTTACAATTTTTGAGGATGGTTCATTCAATAGAGATACAACATTGGAAAGAGGTGAAGAAATCAAACTCACTAATTTTGCTCTTATTGCTTCCATAGAAGGAAGAGAAGCCAATTGTTTGATTTCATTATAATTAAGCTCTTGTGTTCCCATCGCACCACCAATAATTTTTAATTTCTCATTATCTTTAGAAAAATCATATAAAACTTTTGCCGCGCTTACAGGATCTTCTGAAAAAGCAACAGCTGTTGGGCCAACAAAAAATTGTTCTAATTGTTCATAATCTGTGTTTTTAATAGCTCTTTTGGCTAAACTATTTTTTGTAACTTTAAAAGAAGCATTTTTCCTCTTCACTTGTCTTCTAAGAGAAGAAATTTCTTCAACTGAAAGACCTTTGTATTGAGTTACCAATACAAATTTAGTACTACTTAATAAATCGTTGAATTCTGATACAAAATTTGTTTTTTCCGTTCTATTCATCTAAATTATTATTCTCCAATTCAAAAATGATTAATAAACATCACATTTAATTTTCTAATTCTACCCGAGCAAATCTAAGATTGACTCTTTCTAATTTAGGCCATATCACCCAAGCAAGCTACCTAAAGTCTTGTACAGTAAATTATTACCTTGTAATAAACAATTAAATAATGCTTGTCAAATCAACTTTCAATCCTGGTCCCATAGTCGAATTCAAAGAAATATTCTTAATGAAGGTACCTTTTGATGTTGATGGTTTAGCTTTATTTAATTCTTTATACAAAAACTTAATATTATTTACAATATCCTGAGAAGAAAAACTGGATTTACCTACGCATACATGAACAATACCACCTTTTTCAGTTTTATATTCAGTTTGCCCTGCTTTAATTTTTTTTATCATATCCTCAATATTTTTAGTAACTGTTCCCAACTTTGGATTTGGCATTAATCCTTTGGGGCCTAATATTTGCCCAAGAGTTCCTACTTTTGACATCATTTCTGGAGTCGAAATACACTTATCAAAATTAATATTACCAGATTTTACTTTCTCTACTAACTCATCATCACCATATAAATCTGCACCCGAAGATTTAGCTTTTTCGAGGTCTGATCCACTTGCAAAAACTGCAACTTTAACTTTTTTTGCAATTCCTTTAGGTAGTGAAATTGCACCTCTTATGAGTTGATCTGATTTTTTAGGATCAATTCCAAGTGAAATAGCGATGTCTATGGATTCATCAAAATTTTTTGATGTAAATTTTTTTGTAATATTAATTGCATCCTCAATTTTGTAACTAGTTTTTTTATCTACTTCTTTAAATATTTTTTTTTGTTTTTTTGAATTTAACATTGTATTATTCCACATTTATACCCATTGATCTTGCAGTCCCAGCAACCATCTTTTCAGCAGCATTTAAATTAGTTGTATTAAGATCAGACATTTTTTGCTCTGCAATTTTTTTTACATCATCACGACTAATTGTTGATATAACACTCTTTCCTGGTGTTTGCGAACCTTTTTTTAGTTTTGCTAATTTTTTGATGAAAAAAGAAGTTGGAGGCGATTTAGTTACAAATGTAAAACTTTTATCTGCATAAACTGTTATAACCACTGGAATTGGCATACCTGCCTCAGAATTTTGGGTTGAAGCGTTAAAAGACTTGCAAAATTCCATTATATTAACCCCTTTTTGTCCCAAGGCTGGTCCAACAGGTGGTGACGGGTTTGCTTGTCCGGCAGGAATTTGTAATTTTATGTATCCATCAATCTTTTTAGCCATTTGTTACTTTCTTAATTTCAAACTTTTTCTACTTGCGAGTATTCTAAATCAACGGGAGTAGATCTTCCAAATATCGATACAGAAACTTTTAATCTTGCCTTTTCTTCATCGACTTCTTCAACCATTCCGTTAAATGAGGTAAAAGGACCATCTGAAACCCTAACTTGCTCCCCAACTTCAAAACTTACAGAAGGCTTTGGTCTATCCAGTCCTTCTTTGACTTGATGAAGAATACTGTCAATTTCTTTTTGAGAAACTGGCGACGGTTCCCCTTTTTTTCCACCAAGAAAACCGCTTACTTTAGGGATGCTTCTCACAACATGCCAAAGTTCATCATTCATTAACATTTTTAATAAAACATAGCCAGGAAAAAACTTTCTTTCAGAATTAATTTTTTTTCCTTTTTTCATCTCAATAACATCCTCGGATGGGATGAGAATTTCTTCAATACTACTTCTTAAGCCCTTCTTTTCTGTTTGAAGAAGTATTTGATCGCTTACTTTCTTTTCAAATCCAGAGTAAACTTGTAATATGTACCAATTTGCAATCATAAATTTAAATAAAAAGAATATATTTAACTAAGAAAGATATTATTTTATCAACTAGTAGAAAAAATAATGAAGAAATAAATACGAATATAAAAACCATTACAGTTGTAGTTATAGTTTCTTGCTTTGTTGGCCAAGTAACTTTTTTAGTTTCCTGTTTAACTTCATTATAAAAATTTTTTAATTTTATCATAATTCATAATTTAGAAATGAATAATAATTAACAGAAAGTATTTATTAAGCAATAACTTTTTAAACTTTTTTAGCCTACAATTTGGCAGGGGCGGAGAGACTCGAACTCACGACCTACGGTTTTGGAGACCGTCGCTCTACCAACTGAGCTACACCCCTAATAAGTGGAGCGGGTGAAGGGAATCGAACCCTCGTAATCAGCTTGGAAGGCTGGAGCTTTACCACTAAGCTACACCCGCAGATAATTATTTAACTTATATTATAATTGTAATTTGTAAATAAGATTGAATTTAAATATTTGTTGATTATTCCAGATATCGAAGTATTTGTTTTTTGGTGGAGGGAGTAGGATTCGAACCTACGTACACTTGCGTGGTCAGATTTACAGTCTGATGCCTTTAACCACTCGGCCATCCCTCCTAAAAAAAGTATGTATACTTTGCATTATATGATAATTAAAGTAAAAAAAAAAAAAGATATTTTACATGAATGATAATTTAAGTGATATAGAAAAAATTTTCGGAATCCATGCTTGCATCAGCGTTCTCAATAATAAGAGAAGAAAAATTAAAAAGATTTGGTGCACAGAAGGAACATTAAGAAAAATAAGAAAAAATATTATTAATGAGAAAAAAATCAAAGAAATAAAAATTTATAATAGATCAGACCTTGATAAAAAACTAAAAACTACCGTCCATCAAGGTATAGTTATTTTTTGTAATAAACTTAAAACAAGTAATGTGAGTAAGTTGCTTCAGAGTGAAAAAAATATTTTGATTCTTGATAGTCTAGTTGATCCACAAAACGTTGGATCTATAATGAGAAGCGCCTACATTTTTGGTATAAATTGTATCTTTTTCAACGATAGAAACTCCTTTTCTATTAATGAAGTTTTAATAAAAGCTGCATCAGGTTCATATGAGAAAATAGAATTAATTCCTGTAAAGAATATTGTAAATTTAATAAAAAATTTAAAAAAATATAATTATTGGGTTATTGGTTTAGATAAATATGGAAAAAAAAATATAACAACTATAGATAAGAATATTAAAAAAGCGTTAGTTTTAGGTTCAGAGAATAAAGGCATTAGAGATTTGATAAAGAAAAAGTGTGATTTTCTTGTAAAAATTGTTATGCATACCAATGATAAAGATATTGATAGTCTTAATGTTTCAAATGCAGCAGCAGTTTTATTTTATGAATTGAATAGAAAATGAAAAAGAAACCAATTTTTTTTAATTCACTAGATCAACTAGAACAGGAAGTAATAAGAAAATTATCAAGGGGACATCTAGATAAGAAATCACCATTTAGATATCTCGTTTTTTCTACTGCAAAAAATGATTTTGTAAATTCGCGAATTATGGTTTTAAGATTTTTTTCATATGAAAACTGGGAATTATTTGTTCATTCAGATAAAAGAAGTGAAAAATTAGATGAAATTAAAACCAATAATAAAGTGTCAATAAACTTTTGGGATAAAAAACAAAATTTTCAAATCAGATTGTTTGGCGAAGCCAGCAAATTTGATTTTGAAAACAAAAAAGCATGGAATCATTTAAGCGCTTGGTCCAAAAGAACATATTTAACAAATTCGAAACCAGGTTCTACATCTCAAAGACATACCTCTGGATTTGATGAGAAATTTTTTGATTCACCACCTTCACTAGAAGAAAGTGAAAAAGGAAAAAAAAATTTTTGTCAGATTAAGATAGAAATAAAAAAATTAGACGTTTTGATACTTAATCGTATGGGTTATAGAAGAGCCTTGTTTGAAGTGGAGAATAAGAAATTGAGGAAAAAATGGTTGATCCCCTAAAAAACTTTAAAATTACAAATCAATGTTAATTTTTTTAAGATTACAATACCCATTAGGGTTTTTAATTAAATATTGTTGATGATAATCTTCAGCGTAAAAAAAGTCTTTAATTTGTTTAATTTCCGTTGAGATTAAACCTAGTTTATTTTTGGTGAAGGTCTCTTGATTTGAATTTAAAATTTGATTTGCTTTTATAATTTCATTGTCTTTTTCTAATAAAATAATAGATCTATATTGAGTTCCAATATCGTTACCTTGTCTATTTACTTGGGTTGGGTCATGAGATAAAAAAAAAGTATTCAACAAGTTTTTAAACAATATTTCCTCAGAATCATAAACAACTAAAACCACTTCAGCATGATTGGTTGTTCCAGTACATACTAATTCATAATTTGGGTTTGGATGATCTCCACCAGCATAACCAACTGCAGTAGTGTACACTCCCTTGGTATTCCAAAACACTTTTTCTGCGCCCCAAAAACAACCCATTCCAAAATAAGCTATAGAATAGTTTTCAGAAAATGGAGGTTTGAAAGAATTTCTAAAATGTAAATGCATTATCTTCATATAATAATTTTTTATAAAATACACAATTAAATATTTTTAAAGATCAAAATAATGAGATCAAATATCTCTTTACAAAAAAATCTTAGTTCTATAGTTATCAGTTGTGGTTTCTGCTCTAGTCAAATTGTAAATTTAAACGACTACGATATTTTTAATGGAACATCGTTTTGAAAAATTTTCCTCAAATCCAATTTAAAAAGGATTATTATTTGGGCCTATTCACGTTTTCATAAACCTTTTAGGTTAATACACAAGACTTAGTATTAATCTATTACTCAAAATTATATCTCAAAGTCCATATTGCCGGAATTTTTGGTGCAACTTTATTAAATGTGCCTAATGTCCTAATTTCATGCTTAATTGTTCCGCTTAAAAGATCAATGGTAGTTGAATTTTTATTAGAGTATTATTTACAATTTTTTTTTCCTATATTAGAAGTATTTTCAAAAAGTGAACACCATATTATTATGGGGGTCATGAAGATATATAAGAGAGATTTAGATTCACATTAAACTAAAAATACAAGTTTTTTTGGCGTCCCCTACGGGATTCGAACCCGTGTTGCCGCCGTGAAAGGGCAGTGTCCTAGGCCTCTAGACGAAGGGGACGAAAAGACTTGCTTTATATTATAAAACATATATATATATCTTTTTTTAAATTTTTTACAGTAAATTATTCAAATGTTAAAAGTTTTAGTTTTTGTTTTAGTTTTTATATTTAAACCACTTGATAGTTTCTCAAAAGAAACTAGTAGTGAGTTGTGTTATAAAAGAGGAGTTGAAATTATTTTACCATACGAATATGGGATTGAAATTATTAAGAAAAAATCGCATAAATCTATTGACACTCTAAAATCCGAACTCAGAACTTTTAAAGTCAAATTTGAAACCAATTTCTTTGGTATAAATCTCTACGAATCTTCAGGTTGTTCAAAAGCTAGAATGTCTGAATATTTAGACTGCCTTATCGAAACAGATGGAAAAGACTGTAAAATTTATTACAGTCAAATGCGGCTAGTGGACTAAGAAGTTATTAAATCCTCTATTATCAATTGTATTTCCTCTCGTCCCTCCCAAATATTTTTATTTAAAGAACATATTATAACTAAAAGCTTACCATTATTCTCGAATAAATTTTGGCCTAATTCATTGTCGTAAGCTTTAAAAGCTATAGCTTTTATAATATTTCCATATATATCACTCAAGAAACATGAAACGTGATTATTTCCAACTAATTTTGGAAATTTTACAAAGCAATTTTTCAAACAAAATTTTGGTTTAGGATTATTTCTACCAAATGGAGAAAGTATTTTGATTGAATTATAGAAATTCATATTTAAAATACTTATTTCAATAAATTCATCAAATTCTTTTATTTTATTTAGAGCAATATTATGATTTTTAGAATTTATATATTTTTGAAATAAGGCAATATTTTCTGGTTTGATTTTTAATCCTCCAGCCATCTTATGACCTCCCCCGCCTTCTAAAATCCCATCTGAAGAAGCTTTTGATATAAACTCTCCAATATTAAAGTCTCCAATAGATCTTGCTGAACCAGAGCATAAATTTGTATTTTTTGATATTACAATAGATGGTTTTAAAAACCTTTCTGTTAATTTACTGGCAACTATTCCCAAAACACCTGGATGCCAATTCACCCCACTAACACAGATAATTTTATCTCTATCATTAATCATGTCTAGCGCTTGATTCTCAACATTACTTTCAATTTTCTGTCTTTGTAAATTTAAATTATTTAATTCATTTGAAATTATTTCAGCTTTTGTTGAATTTTTTGACAATAATAGATCAACCCCCCTTAGGGCGTTTCCAATTCTTCCACTTGCATTAATTTTAGGTCCAATAACAAAACCAACATGATATTCATCGATTGGAATTGATAAATTTAAATATGAACATAAAGATTTTAAACCAACATTTTTCATCTCATTTAAAATTTTTAAACCCTGTTTTACAAAAGCTCTATTTAACAAATCCAGAGGGACAACATCACAAATAGTTCCCAATGCTACGAGATCTAAATAATTCAGTAAGTTAATTTTTTTATTCTTTGGTCCTAAGTTTGTTTCATTTAATTTTCGATTAATAGATACAAGAAGTAAAAAAGTAACTCCTACTGCAGCTAGATTTTTTAAACCAGAGGTATCATCAATTCTATTAGGATTGATAATTAGACATTTTGGAATGTCATCAGCTTGCTGATGATGATCAACAACAATTACCTGCAATCCCCTATCAACCATATAATTTATTGATTCAGTAGCCGTGGTACCACAATCAAGGGTCATAATTAATTCGCAATTTTTATTAGATAATTCAAGTAAAGCATTTGTATTTGGACCATAACCCTCTTTTGTTCTACTGGGTATGTAAATTTCATAAGGATGATCTAAAAAATCAAAAAACTTACAGAGCAATGCCGTGGATGAAATTCCATCAACATCATAGTCACCAATTATGCCAACTTTTTTTTTTTTCAGAATACTGTTGAATATTACATCAGTGGATTTATCAAGGTCTTTAATTGTACTTGGGTTTGGTAATAAATTCTTAATTTTCGGTTTAACAAAATTTTCATATTTTTCTTTACTTATACCTCTTGCTGAAAATATGTTAGCTGTAAGTTGATTTAGACTAAATTTTTTTATTAAATTATTAGTAAATAGTTCATTAATTTCTTTTTTTTTCCAAACAAAACCTCTACAAGAAGATAATGTAAAATTTTTCTTATTTCTATTTTTAAAAGTATTTTTCATTTAATGTTCTTAAAAAATAACATATAACTTTAACTAATGAAAAAAAAAAAAATACTTATAGCACAAGGTGGTGGACCCACAATGGTTATTAATAAATCATTGGTTGGAATTATAGAAGAAGCAAAAAAGAATAATTATGATATTTTAGGTTCGAAAAATGGAGTTAACGGTATTATAAATTCAAAATTTTTGGAATTAACAGAAATAAGTAAAGAAAAACTTTTTCTTGTTGAAAATTCTCCAGGTGCAGCACTTGGATCAACTAGAGATAAACCAGATAAAAATTACTGCAAAAAAATTTTAGAAATATTATTAAAAAAAAAAATAAATACTTTTTTTTATATAGGCGGAAATGATTCTTCTGATAGTTTGAGAATTATATCTGAAGCTAGCCCAGATATCCAGTGTGTACATGTTCCAAAAACAATTGACAATGATCTTGTTCTTAATGATCATACTCCAGGCTTTGGATCAGCAGCAAAATATGTTGCATCTGTATTTGCTGGGATCAACTTGGATATTAATTCACTACCTGGTGTTTACTTGGGAGTAATAATGGGAAGGCATGCAGGTTTTCTGACCGCCGCTTCCTCACTATTGAAAAAAAAAATTACTGATGGACCACATTTGATATATCTGCCCGAATCTAATTTTTCTTTAGACAATTTTTTGTCTGATGTAGATAATATTTTTATAAGAAACCAAAAATGTATCATTGCGGTTTCTGAAGGAATAAAATTTTCAAATGGTCAATTAGTTGGGGAGATAATTTCTAAATTGAATGAAAAAGATGCTCACGGAAATATTCAACTTTCAGGAAGCAGTATGCTTGGAGATTACTTATCTAATCAAATAAAAGTTAAATTAGGGATAAAAAGAGTAAGGGCAGATACGCTGGGATATGCTCAAAGAAGTTTTTTAGGTTGCGTTTCGGAAGTTGATCAAAGAGAAGCAAAGAAGTTAGGAAAAGAAAGCGTTAAATTTTCAAAAAAATATGATTCCTCATTCTCAATTTGTATTAAAGAAAGAGGTAGGAATTTAAATACTTATAATGCAGAAATAGGAAAAAACAAACTAATAGAAATAGGTGGGAAGACGAAGTACATGCCAGATTATTTTATAAATAGAAAAAAAAATTATGTTTCTAATTCTTTTTTCAAATATGCATTACCACTTATAGGAAAAAAATTTCCTGACTTTGGTAGTTTAATATAAAACTAAAAATTTTAAATATTTTCAATCCTTAATAGTTTAGTTTTATTTTTTACAAAATTTATTTTATTTATATTAGATATTGCTTTTTTCATACTTAGTTCTTGGCACATATGAGTAGTCACTACTATTGATGCTAGATTCTTTTTTTTTGAGTCTCTCTGAAGCATAGATTTCATAGAAATATTATTTGTTTTAAATTCTTTTGAAATACCTGAAATTACTCCAGGTTTATCCTCAGTAGTAAATCTTAAATAATATGAACCAATTCTGTTATTGATTGAAAAACCGTTAAATTTTTTTATATGTTTAAATTTTAAGTCAAAAAAATCCTCTTTTACAACTGAAAGGTCAATTATATCACTCATAACTGATGATGCAGTAGGATGAGAGCCAGCACCTTGTCCTTGAAAAAAAAGATTATCATTAAAGTCTGATGCGATACATATTGCATTGTAGACGTTATCAACACTAGCTAAAATTGATTGAGTGTTCAACAAGCAAGGATAAACAAATTGAGAAATTCTTTTTCCAATTTTTTCAGTGATACCAAGTAGTTTAATTTTATAACCTAACATCTTAGCATAATTAATATCTTCCAACTCAATATTTTCTATACCTTCTGTGTAAATTGATTTTAAATTTAAAGAGTTTCCAAATGCTACTAATGATAATATCGAAATCTTGTGCGCAGTGTCTGTTCCGTCTATATCAAAAGAGGGATCTGATTCAGCATATCCAAGGTTTTGTGCTTCTTTTAAAATTTTGTGAAAATCTGATTTGGTTTCATACATTTTTGACAGAATATAATTAGATGTACCATTTAAAATACCATATATTTTTTTTATCTTATTAGAAATCAAAAATTCATTTGCTATTTTAATAATTGGAATTCCACCAGCAACTGACGCTTCAAATGCAAGTCTACATTTGTTTGCGTTTGCGATTTGAATCATTTTTACACCATGTTTTGAAATTAATGCTTTGTTTGCTGTTACAACATTTTTTCCCTTTCGAAGTGCATCAAATGTAATTTCTTTGGCAACACCTTCATCTCCACCGATCAGTTCGACTAATACATCATAATCATCAAAGTTTAATAAATCCTTAGCATTGTTAAAAACAAGGGTATCATGATCAATATTTTTTTTTTCTTGTCTCTTACGTTTTGCAATTGCCTTTACTTTAATATTCTTTTCAATTTTTGATTGAATAAACTTTTTATTTTTATCAATTAATTCTAGTAATCCTGACCCTACAGTTCCAACACCAGCAATAGCGATTCTTAAAGTATCCATAAATACTAATAGATTATAAATATTTCAGTTCTTTGATTTCCAAAAGTACCAGCTGGCATTGATTCATGAAATAAAGGTTTGGAATCTGAAACAGCTTCGGTTATTAATTTTGAGGGTGGAAATTTATTCTCGACAAAAACCTTTGCAACAGCTTGAGATCTTTTATCTGAGATATCAAAATTTGCCAATTTATGCTCTAATTGTGACATATCTTTTGTTCTGGTACTCGCATGACCAACAATTCGGACTTGTGCACTCTTATCGGCAGCTAGTTTTATTACTTTTCTAATTTTTCTAATATCTTTTGAAGAAATAAGACTTGACCCAGATTTAAAATTTATTGTTGCTATCTTAAATTGTACCTTATTTTTTAAAATCAAACTAGATTCTAACTTCACATCTTGATACTTGAAAGTTTGTTGGTCTAGTTCTGATCTAAAATTTTCTTCACTAGAAAATTTATCTTTATTTACTTGTTCTTCTTCATTATTTGTTGGTTCTTTTTGATTAATTACTAATTCTTCTTCAATACCTTTTACTGGGTTAACATTAAGATCCTCAGCTGGAACAGCTTCCAAAACCTGATCGGAATTTTCTAAAAATTCATTTTCTCTAGAAACGTCTGCTTCAACATCATTCTTTTGATTATTTTCTATAATTTCATCACCCGAAGCTACTTCAGAATTATTACTGGTCCCTTTTATTTCGTTATCTTCAGTTTCATTTTCAAAAACGGAACCAACATAATCAATAGCGTCTGAACCTGTTTCTAAAACTTTTTCAGGGATTTCAGATAATGTTTCACATGATTGCAAAACTAAAAAAAGACTAGCATTTATAAATAAGAATTGTATTTTTCTAAAACTTATTTTCATTTTATTTACCATATCATAATCTTAATCTTAAAAGTAAGTTTCTAAAACTATTTTTTTAAAAATTCTTCCCTTAACTTTGAATACACTTCAGGAGTATTCATTATTAGTTTCTTTTCCTTTTCACTAATTTCTCTAATAAACTTAGCAGGATTCCCCGCCCATAATTCGTTACTTTTTACAATAGTTCTAGGAGTAATTAATGCTCCTGCTGCAACCAGTGACATTTCATTAATTATAGCACCATCTAATATAGTAGAACCCATGCCGATAAGTGCATAATCACTGATATGACAGGCATGAATAGTTGCGTTATGACCTATGGTAACATTGTTACCTACTATGGTACTAGAACCTTGTCCACCAGTAGCAGAAAAACCAGTAGATGATACATGAATTACTGTTCCATCTTGTATATTTGTTTTTTCTCCAATTCGAATATAATTTACATCACCTCTTAAGACACAATTAAACCATACACTACTCTCATTTCCTATAAAAACATCCCCAATAAGTCTCGAACCACTTGCTAAAAAAACTGATTTATCAATTGATGGAAGAGTACCATTATATGGAATTAACTGATCAACACTATACATTATTTTGGAGCCAATTGGTAAATGTTTAAACCATCTGTTTCATTAAAATTAAACATTAAATTCATATTTTGTAGGGCTTGACCAGCTGCCCCTTTAATTAAATTATCTATACAACTAACCATAATAATTTTTTTTTTATCATAATCTTGATGAATTGAAAAGTTTAGATTATTCGTTCCATTTACAGACTTTAAAGAAGGAATTCCATTTGAAAAAAAATTTACAAACTCTTCTTTTTTAAAAAACTCTGTATAAAATTTTCTAATTTTTTTAAAAATAGTCGAATCGCCATCAAAGTAAATTGTCGAAAGTATTCCTCTTGAAAGTGGAAGAAGATGCGGCACAAAAGAAATATCTATTCTTTTTTCATATAAAAAAATTTCTTGCTGAATCTCGCCCAGATGTCTATGTTTTTCTATGTTGTAGGATTTAAAATTTTCATTAACTTCAAAAAAAAGTTTTTCTATGGTTGCTCCTCTACCAGCACCACTTATACCTGATTTTGAATCAATTATTAGATTCTTAGGAAAAAAAACTTTTTCTTTCAACAATGGTAAAATTGGAATTAAAACTGAAGTGGGGTAACATCCTGGATTTGCAATGTATGAAGCTTTTTTAATTTCATCTCTGTTTAATTCTGTCAGTCCATAAACGAATTTTTTTAGAATTTTTGGATTAGGATGAGAAGACTCATACCATTTTTTATATGAAGATGCCGAATTAAATCTGTAATCTGATGACAAATCAATTATCTTTAAATCCTCAAATTGCTCAAATAATTTAAATGATTTCTTATGTGGAAGACAAAGAAAGACTAGGTCAATATTTTTTTTATTAAATTTTTTTGAAGATAAAATTTTTAAATCATCTTTCTTCGGAATCAAAATAAAATCTGATAAAAACTTACCTTCAGAACTATTACCCAATACACTAGAAACATTGACGTAAGGATGATTTATGAGCAACGATAAGAGCTGGGAACCAGTGTATCCAGAAGGTCCAAATAAAGCTACATTCTTTTTCATGATAGGTAGATTATCGTTTTGAAAATTGGGGTCTCTTTCGAGCCTTGTGCCTACCGTATTTTTTTCTTTCTACTTTTCTTGCATCTCTAGTAAGAAAACCTAATTTTTTTAATTTAATTTTTAGAGTTGGTTCATATCTTGTTAAGGCTCTACTAATTCCATGCCTTAACGCGCCAGCTTGTCCAGATAAACCACCACCCTTTACTGTGGAAAATATTTCAACTTCAGATAATCTTTCAGTTTTTTTTAACGGTTCTTGTAATAACATTAACAGGACTGATCTCGAAAAATATTTCTCACTACTTTTTCCGTTCACAGTAACTTTCCCAGTTCCTTTTTTGATCCATACTCTAGAGACTGACTGCTTTCTTCTCCCAGTAGCATAAGCCCTACCTAACTTATCCAGCTTTGGTACTAAATCATTTTCAATATTTATGGGTGTAGACGAATTTTCAAATTTATTATTCATAAAATTTTATTTGTTCTTTTTGTTCATATTCCCAAAGTCAATAACTTCTGGCTTCTGTGCCTGTAAATCGTGATTTTCTTCAGGATAGATTCTTAAATTCCTCATTTGATCTCTAGAAAGCTTATTATTGGACAACATTCTTTTTACTGCTAGCTTAATTACATCCTCAGGGTTTTTACCACTAATAACTTTTTCAGGGTTTGTCGTTTTAATACCTCCAGGATAACCTGTATGTTTATAGTAAATTTTCTCTTTTAATTTTTTTCCTTTAAGCTTTATTTTTTTTGCATTAATAACAATCACATTATCCCCACAATCCAAGTGAGGAGTATAGGTTGGCTTGTGTTTACCCTTTAACAGCTTTGCTACAAACGAAGCTAAACGACCAAGAACCAATCCATCAGCATCAATTAACAACCACGATTTATTAATCTCTTTTTGTTTTAACGAAAATGTTTTTAAATTCTCCATAGATTGTGAAAATAACTTAATTTAAAAATGTGTCAACCATTGATGGAATTTATTTTGATATGTTTATATAAGAGCAACTGGATTTGAAAGATCAATCTCTCATCTTCAAATATACAACCCACCAAGTTAAAGTACATCTTAAAAATCAGATAAAATTTTTTATTTTTTTTTGTAACATTTTTAATTCTATTAATAAATTATCTTCATTTAACTTTTTACTTTTTGATAAAAGTTTTTGAGCTCCTCTAATGGAATAGTGCTCATCATAAAGAAGTTTTTTTATTTTGATAAGTAATGCTATATCTTTTGAAGAGTAATATCTTCTCCCTTTATTTTTTTGTATAGGGTTAAGTGAAAAAAACTTTTTTTCCCAAAACCTTATTACATGAGATGGAACTTCAAGAACTTTTGAAACCTCGCCTATCGTCTTTAATGCGTCTGGTTCTTTCATTATTTATTAATTTTATTAATTAATGCTGAAGATGGTTTAAATTTTATTACTTTTCTTGCAGAAATTGTGAACTCTTCTTTGGTTTTTGGGTTTCTTCCAATTCTACTATTTTTACTTTTTATCGTAAAACTTCCAAAATTAGCTATTTTTATATTTTTACCTTCTTTTAATGAATATAGAATTTTTGAGAAAAAAGCATCTAAAAAAATAGAACATTCACTTCTTGAAAGGCCAATAGAGGTATGCAGTTTTTCAATAATTTTTATTTTAGTTAAAACATCCATAAAAAGTTAAATATACATATTAAATTTTTAAAATACAACTACCCCATGTTAAACCTCCGCCTATAGCACATAGAGCAATTAAATTATTTTTTTTAATTTTTCCTTCCAAAACACATGACGATAATGCAAGTGGGATAGAAGCTGCTGAAGTATTTGCATGTAAATTTACAGTCTTAATCACCTTATTTTCACTAATTCCTAACTTTTTAGCACTGCCATTAATGATTCTTAGATTAGCTTGATGGGGTATATACCAATCAATTTGATTAATAGTTTTTTTTGATTTTTTTAAACTTAATAAAGTCGATTCTGACAATTTGGTTACAGCTTGTTTAAAAATATCTTTCCCCTTCATTCTTATCTTTCCTACCTTTTGATCAAGTGATGGACCACCATCAGCGTACAAACTGTCATGCCAGGAACCATCAGAAAATAAATTGGTAGATAAAATTCCACACTCGGAAGAACTATGGTCAGCAGATATTACCACAGCACCAGCTCCATCTCCAAACAAAACACAAGTTCTTCTATCTTTCCAATCTACAATTTTTGATAGTGTTTCAGCTCCAACAACTAAGATATTTTTTGCTTTTTTTGATTTTATTAGAGCGTCTGCTAATTCTAAAGAATAAATAAATCCTGAACACACTGCCTGAACATCAAAAGCAGGTTTATTACCAATAGCCAAACGTGATTGAATTTTACAAGCAGTTGACGGAAAAGTTTGATCTGGTGTAGTTGTAGCAACAATTATACAATCAATATCTGAAGATATCAGGTTTGAATTTTTAAGAGCATTTTTGCTTGCTTTAATAGCAAGATCTGATGTAAGTTCATCTTTTTCAGCTATATGTCTTTGACTAATACCAGTACGCGACAATATCCATTCATCATTTGTATCAACAATCTTTGACATATCATGGTTTGTTAAGATTTTTTTTGGAAGATAATGACCAAAACCCTTAATTCTTGAATTTATCATAATTGTTTTCTAAATAGTGGATAAAAAGTCTAACTTTTTTTTAATTTCTGAATTATAATTATTTTCAATTAAACTTATAGCAGCAGATATTGCATTTGAAAAGCCAAAAGAATCAGCTCTTCCATGACTTTTCACAACTATTCCATTCAAACCAAGTAAAACTGCACCATTATACTTTCTTGGATCTATTCTAGCCTTAAATCTATTCAGTGCGGGTTTAGAAAGAATATACCCTAACTTTGCAAGTAAGGAACTTTTGAAATAACATTGTAAGAAATGCACAATTAATTCAGCTACTCCCTCAGCTGTTTTAAGGGCAATATTTCCAGAAAATCCATCAGTTACAACAACATCAACTATTCCTTTGTTAATGTCGTTGCCCTCTATAAAACCATGAAAATTAATATGTGATGATAGCTTGTCAAGTTCTTCAAAAGTTTGTTTAACAACTGCATTTCCTTTTATTTCTTCTGAGCCAACATTTAAAATTCCAATGCTAGGGGTTTTTGTACCTAACAATGACTTTGAAAATACCTCACCCATTAAAGCAAATTGAACTAAATTATCATCGGTACAATCAATGTTAGCCCCAAGATCTAAAATGACTATCTCTCCTTTTAAAGTAGGCATAATTCCTGCTATTGCTGGTCTGCTTATTCCATTAATGGTTTTTAAAACAAATTTTGAAATAGCCATTAGTGCTCCTGTGTTTCCAGCGGAGACAAGACCATGACTTTTTTTTTCTTCTACATCATTAACAGCAAGCCTAAGACTGGATTTTTTTAATTTTCTTAGAGCATTAACAGGTTCGTCATCAGACTTGATATATTCTGAAGTATGAATTATTTCGAAATTTTTTAATAAATCAGTTTTAGCAATTTCTACTAATGCTCTTTTCTTGTCACCAAATAATCGAAAATTTACATTTGGATGCAGTTTTGATGCCTCGCTTACTGCTTTTATCACAGTTTTAGGACCAAAGTCGCCTCCCATAATATCTACAGCTAAGTTAATTTGACTCAAATTTTTGACCTATTTTTGATTACTCTTCTTCTTCGATTTCTTCATCTTTTTTGATGATTTCTTTTTTCGAGTTACCGTGTCCGTAAAATCCACATGAAGGACAAACATGATGACTAATCTTTAGATCACCACAATTGTTGCATTCGGAAAAATTCAACGGTCCTATTGAATCATGTGATCTCCTTTTATTTCTTCTAGAAGGTGTCGTCTTTCTTTTAGGTACTGCCATGATATAATTTGTTTAATTAAAAGTTTCTTATACAAAATCTTAAAATAATAACAATATAAATTTAAAAATTTATTTATTTTTTTATTTTCTTAAATATATTTAAAATGAAAATCAGCATTTTGTACTTGATGTTTTTTTAAATTTCCAAAATATTTTATATTTGTTAAAATATACTTTTCTAGAAATTCATCTAGAATCTTCTCATCACTCAAATCTCTAATATTTTTCTTAATAGAACTTCTAATTTTTGCAAATTCTCCTTTTGTTAAATATTTCTCAAAACCTAAAGTATATGAGTTTAATCTTCCAAAAAAATTTTCGGCTAGAATTTTTATTTTTTTTCCAACTGATAAATCTGATACCCCGAGTTCTCTGAGAGAATTATCTAAATCTTGAAAAAAAATATCCATTAATTCTTGAGAAAAATTTACTTCATTATTTTTTTTTAAAGACCATAGAATCAAAATAAGGTTTAGTGACAGTATCTCTAACCTACCATCAAAATCGTTTGAAATTTTAAGTTTACTAAAAAAATATGGTTTTCTTGATTGTTCGGCAATTATAGTATAAATGGTTAATGAATTTTGTTTTTTTTTTGACATTTAATTTATGAAGTTTAACCAATTTAAATTGTTATTAATTTTTTTAATACTATCTCTCAATACATCTTGTGTAAATACTAAGGTTGTCAATGGACAATTACCTGATGCTAATATCTTGACTGCTCTAAAAATTGGAAAAGACAAAAAAAAATTAGTTAAGAAAATGTTAGGTTATCCTTCATTCGAAGGTGATTTAGGAGATAATTCTTTGTACTATGTCTTTACAGTAAAGCAAAAGTTAGCCTTTCTGGAGCCAAGAGTATTAGACCATAAAGTTCTAGAATTAAAGTTTTCTAAAGACAATATACTAGAAAATATTAATCTTTATCAAGAAAATGATTTAGAACAAGTAGAAATGTCAAAAAACTTTACTGTGACCTCAGGAAGAAAAATTACTATTTTAGAACAGTTAATTTCTAATATTGGTGTGCCTGGAATGGGTAGAGGTGGTCCAATAATAGGAAGTGGAAGGGCTTCAGATTAACTTTTAGATAGTAAAGCCAACATCAATATTGACACAATATTAATAATCTTAATCATTGGGTTAATTGCAGGACCAGATGTATCTTTATATGGATCACCTACTGTATCTCCAGTTATTGAAGATTTATGTGCTTCCGAATTTTTTCCTCCATGATTACCGTCTTCAATATACTTTTTAGCATTATCCCAAGCTCCACCGCCAGATGTCATTGAGATTGCAACAAATATTCCAGTAACAATAGTTCCTAATAATGCAGCTCCTAAGGTAACGAAGGCTGCTTCTTGACCACCAATCAAGAATATTACAAAATAAATTACAAACGGGGCTAAAACCGGAAGCATTGAAGGAGTAATCATTTCTTTGATTGCAGCTTTGGTTAATATGTCAACTGCTTTACCATATTCTGGCTTACTTCTTCCAGTCATAATTCCTTTGTTATCACGAAACTGCCTTCTAACTTCATTAACTATTTTCTGAGCTGTTTTTCCAACAGCTGTCATACCCATTGAACCAAACAAATAAGGTAACATACCACCAATGAATAGTCCAATAACAACGTATGGATCTTCCAGAGAAAAATTTACATCTAAAGATGGAAAATAATATTTAAGGTCTTGGGTATATGCACCAAATAAAACTAAAGACGCCAAACCTGCAGAACCAATGGCATAACCTTTAGTAACAGCCTTAGTTGTATTTCCAACTGCGTCTAAAGCATCGGTAGTTTTTCTTACGTTTTCTGGCAAATTTGACATCTCAGCAATACCTCCAGCATTATCCGTAACCGGGCCATATGCATCTAATGCCACAATCATACCAGCAAGTGCTAACATAGTTGTAGCAGCGACTGCTATTCCATACAAACCAGCAAAGATATATGAGAAAACAATACCGAAGATTATAACAAGTGTCGGCAAAGCTGTTGATTGCATTGATATGGCTAATCCTTGAATTATGTTAGTTGCATGACCAGATTCTGATGCTTTTGCCACAGATCTTACTGGAAAATATTCAGTGCTTGTATAAAACTCTGTAATCCAAACTAATAAGCCTGTAACAACTAAACCGATCATTGAGCATGTAAATAAGTCTAAGCCATTAAATGAATGAAAGAATAAAGTATTATCATTCATAACATAATCTAAACCGATGTGATAGTAAGTAACAGCAAATATCAAAATTACTGACACAGCACCAGTCACAATTAGTCCTTTGTACAAGGCTCCCATAATATTTTCTGATTCACCTAATTTTACATAGAATGTTCCTACTAAGGATGAAATTATACAAACTGCTGCAATTAATAAAGGAAACAACATCAAAAGTTGTTGATCTATATCAGAAAACATTATCATACCTAATGCCATACAACCCACAATAGTAACCGCGTATGTTTCAAATAAGTCAGCTGCCATCCCCGCACAATCTCCAACATTATCACCAACATTATCCGCTATAACTGCTGGATTTCTTGGATCGTCTTCAGGAATACCAGCTTCTATCTTTCCTACTAAATCAGCTCCTACATCTGCTCCCTTGGTAAAAATACCACCACCAAGTCTCGCAAAAATAGAGATTAAGGATGCCCCAAAACTCAGTGCAACCATGGGTTCAATGATATTTCTACCACCATTTGGTCCAAAATAAAGATAAAGATAAATGTAATAGCCGATCAAACCTAAGAGACCAAGACCCACGACTAAAAATCCGGTCACAGCACCCGACTTAAATGAAATATCTAAAGCAGGTTGAATACCACTCTTTGATGCTTCAGCAGTTCTAACATTTGCTCTAACCGATACAAACATTCCAATATATCCTGCTAAACCAGACAGGACAGCACCAATTATAAAACCTATTGATACAAAACTACTTATTCCATAAAATAATGCTATAGCTATAATTAAACCTACTATAGCAATTGTTCCATATTGTCTATTAAGATAAGCTTGGGCACCCTCTTGTATTGCTTTTGCAATTTCTTTCATTTTATCTGTTCCTTCAGGAGCGGATAAAATTGTCTTACATGCAACAGCTCCGTAAAGTAAAGAAATAATTGAACAAACTAGTATTAAATAAAATTCTAAAGACATGGAACCTCAAATTAAAAATTTACAGGATTCTTATATAACAAATAATCATTTATATCAAACTTTCTTTAAAAATGACTGAATCCTGAAAAATTAAGTTTAATTTTTGTTAAATCTTTCTGATAAATATTTATTTGTCTATCATTTCTTATACTTCCAACTTTAAAAAGTTTATGATGAGTTTTGTTTTTTTCAAACACCTTTTTCTTTTTTGACGACATTGAAAAAACTAATTCATAATCCTCACCCCAATTTAATACTAATTCCCAGAATTTCTTCTTATCTGAAAAAAGTTTATAGATTGATTGTAAAGTTTTTGAAATCGGAATTTCTGATAAATAGATATCAGCCCCCAAATTTGAAAATTTTAAAATTTTTTTTAAATCAGAGATTAAGCCATCTGAAATATCTGTGCATGCATCCGCATACCCGACCAATGCTTGACTTAGTTCTAAGTTTGGCTTTGGCAAAAAATATTTTTGCTTTAATTTTTTTAATGAACTTATATTTATTTTGTTTTTAATGAAATTATATTTTTTGTCATTTTCACACAGATAACCAAATACAGCATCTCCAATATTACCTGAAACATAAATATCAGATTTCTTTTTTGCAGAAGTCATTAAATGAATTCCCTTGGAAACTTTTCCAAAAATTGTAATAGACATAAATATTTTTTCTGATTTTGACAAATCACCACCAAAAAGTTTTAATCCATAATTCTTTTGTTCCTTCTCTAGTCCAGAAATAAATTTGTTAATCCATTGCGAGGCATTTTTCTGCGGGATGGCTAAATTGAGAGTATAACCATAAGGCTTAGCACCCATTGCTGCAAGATCTGAGATGTTAATTCTTATCAGTTTTCTTGCCAATAATTCAGGTGGATCATTCTTAAAAAAATGAATTTTTTCTATCATCATATCAGTTGAGATAACTATTTTCTTTCTTCCAAAATCAACTTCTGCTGCGTCATTTTTTAGATTCGCAGATTGTTTGTTCAAAGAAAGTTTTGAAAAATATTTATGAATAAAAAATTGTTCTTTGTTCATTTTATCGTCTGCTCAATTGATCATATATACTTTGAATTAAGCCATTTACAAACGAGCTTTCATTTTTAGAAAAAAAAGATTCTGTTAATATTATGTATTCACTCGCTATAATTTTAATTGATAATTTTGGGAATTCTAACATTTCTGCAACGGCAATTTTAATAATTGCTTGTACTACTTTTGGTAATCTTATAATTGTCCAATCATCTTTAAGGTTAGATTCTATCAGTTTATCAATTTTTATCTTTTTATTTTGGTAAGTTTTAATTAATGAGTTAAAGTAATTTTTATCTACATATAAATTAGATTTTTCATAAGAATTTTCAAAATCAAAAATAACATTTTTTACATGAAAACTATTAAACTCAAACAAAATTTCTTCTAAATTTTGCCCTGTTTCAATGTATTTATACATTGCTTGAACTGATAAATATCTGGCTAAAGAAATATGAGTTTTTTCTCTCATTTCATTTTAGTTGTTTTATCATCTTGAAACATACATGAGCTGCATTCCCACCTATATTTTTTTTTTTGATATCAGCTCTTTCTTTAGCTTGCAAAATATTTTCTACTGTTAACAACCCAAATCCAAGCGCAAGCTTATCCCTATTAACTATTTTATATATCTCAGACGCTGTGATTTCTTGCACTAAGTCATAATGGGTTGTTTCTCCTCTAATCACGCAACCCAAAATTATAAATCCATCGTATTTTTTTTTATATCTTTCCAAGACTACAGGCATTTCCAAAGCTCCAGGGACCGTTATTTTTTTGTATTCAGATTTCATTTGTTTAATCACATTTTTTGCACCTAAAAATAATTTTCTGGAAATACTTTCATAATAATTAGATTCGATCACAAGAATTTTTAAATTTTTCATTTTAATCAAGCTTCTTGTTATGTTTTATGCGAATACCAAAACCATCAATACCTATGATACTTTTATTTTTGTTCGTTAATAAAATAATATTTTTTACACCAATTTTTATTAATATTTGAGCACCGATTCCATATTCTTTTAAAATCATTTTATCATTTTGAGAACTCTTATTATTGTCTGACATAATTTCCTTTTTTGGATTTCTTAGAATAACTATAACTCCTTTACCATTGTTATTTATCAATTCCATAGATTTATCCAACTCATTGTTATTTTTTAAGTCCAAAAAATCGTCGAAAATATTGAAAGTGTGCATTCTTACTAGAACATCGTCTTTTTTGTTAATTTTACCTTTTATTAATGCTAAATGTTGTGTTCCATCGATCTTATTTGAAAAAACATGTAAATTAAATAACCCAAAAGATTTTATATTAATCTTTTTTTTTTGTATGAATTCAACGAAATTCTCTTTACGTATTCTATATTCAATCAAGTCCTTTATGGAAGATATTTTCAATTTATGTTTTATACAAAATTTTTTTAAATCTTTTAACCTTGCCATAGAACCGTCATCATTCATAATTTCACAAATAACCCCACCAGATTTTCTTCCAGAAAGTCTTGCTAAGTCGACTGCAGCTTCTGTGTGACCTGCCCTCACTAAAACTCCACCTTCTTTAGACACTAAAGGAAAAATATGTCCAGGTGAAACTAAATCCTCAGATGAAGATTTTTCAGATACAGCAACTTCTATAGTTTTAGATCTATCCATTGCGCTTATACCTGTTGTAACACCTTTTTTTGCTTCGATTGAGACTGTAAATGCTGTTTTGTGACGACTTAAATTACTCTCAGACATAAGTTTTAAATTCAGTTTGTCTGCTCTTTGTTTACTTAATGCAAGGCAAATTAGACCTCTGGCGTATTTAGCCATAAAATTAATTTTTTCTGCTGTTACTTTATCAGCACTAAAAATTAGATCACCCTCATTTTCTCTATTTTCATCATCAACAATAACAACCATTCTTCCCTGAGAGAGATCTCTTAATATTTCTTCAATGGGTGAAAAAGAAAAAGACATTAAATCTTTCCCTCTAACGCTCTAAATGTATATCTAGCAATCATATCAATTTCAGTATTGAGAAGGTCACCAACTTTAATATTTTTAAGAGACGTATTAGCCCATGTATAGGGAATGATACTTATTTTAATAACATTTTTTTTTACTTCATTCACAGTTAAAGAAATGCCATCAATTGTAATTGAACACTTAGGAGCCATATACTTTATCAAATTCTTTTTAAGCTTTACAGTTAAAACAAAGGCACTTTCAAGTTTCTCAATTTTTTTCAAAATTGAAACTCCGTCAACATGACCAAAAACTAAATGTCCACCAATTTCATCACCTACTTTAAGTGATTTTTCTAAATTAATTTTAGATCCCGATCTTAGGTTGCTTAGACTTGTTTTTTGTATAGTTTCCTCCGAGACATCAACCCAAAAATTATTTTTAAAAACCTTTTTAACTGTTAAACAGATTCCTGAACAAGAAATTGATTCACCTAAAACAATTTTTTCATTAAAATTGGAATTAATTTTGATTGAATAATTCTGTTGCAAATCAATTTCTTTAATTATTCCAATATGTTTTATTATTCCAGTGAACATTAATATTTCTCAATATTTTTTTTCAGAAAAATTAATGAAGATTGTGATCTGTATATTTCTAATATATTATTTTTCAATTTCATAAGTTTTTTTAATTGAAATTCTTCTTCATTATAATTTCCTTTAAATTTTATTAGACTTAATTCTGCATCCCCTACAATAATATTATTTCTAAAAATAATTAATTCATCAACAAACTTTGACTTAAGGAAAAAACCTGCCATTCGAGCCCCTCCCTCAACCAATAAATTATTTATACCAAAAGAAGAAATTTCTTTAAGAATAGTTTTTAAATTAAATTTTTTATTTTTAATATTTATAATTTCAATGTTTTTTTTTTTTAAATGTTTTGGAATTTGTTCTTTGTTCAAAGAAGAAATTAAAATAGTTTTTACAGATCTATCGGTTATGATGTGAAAATCTTCAGTCAAATCTAATTTTCTATTTATAACAATGCGGATTGGAGAAGTGTTTTCAAGACCGTTAATTCTGCATGTTAATCTTGGATTGTCAATTTTAACTGTGTTACTACCTACTAATATTGCATCATTGTTAGATCTTAAATGATGAACAATTTTTCTTGACGAAGAATTAGATATCCACTTTTTTTTTGAGGATGTAATTTTTCCATCCAAGGTTGAGGCCATTTTAAGAGTTATTTTTGGTCTATCTTTTATTTTATTCAGAAAATAACCTTCGTAAAATTTAAATAAATCTTTTTTTAAAATTCCAGATCTTATTGTTGTTCCATCAACACTTAATTTTTTAATTCTACTACCTTTCATTCTTTTGTCAGGATCTTTTAAAGCAAAAATTATTTGGCTAATCGGAGTTTTCTGTATTTTATCTAAACAGCTTACATCTCTACCAAAATGAGAACACGGCTCTAATGTTGAATAACATAAATATTTTTTTGTTTTTTTAAAATTTACCTTTTCTAGGGCTTTAGCCTCTGCATGGGGTCTTCCACCTTTCTGAGTGAAGCCAAAACCAGCTATTTTATCATTTTTAAAATCGTGAGTGCATTCAACAATAACACAACCTACTGAAGGATTCGGAAAACTAGTTGCCATTCCCTTTTTAGCAAGATTAAATGCAATATTCATATATTTGTTATCAAAATGCATTGATTGGTTAATCTTTTAAGTTAAGATTATTATCAATAAATTTTCTAAAATCATCGGTTTCTTGGAAATCTTTATATACAGATGCAAATCGTAAATAAGCAACTCTATCAAGTGCTTTCAGTGCATCCATTACCAATTCACCTACTACCTTAGAAGGGATTTCTGGCTCACCAGAACTTTCCAATCGCCTTTGAATTCCATTAGTTATTAGCTCTATCTGATCTGGTTTAACTGGTCTTTTCCTACAAGAAATGTCAATTGATCTAACTAACTTTTCGCGGTCAAATACTGTTCTATTTCCGTTTTTCTTCAAAATTATTAGCTCTCTTAGCTGAACCCTCTCAAATGTCGTAAACCTAGAACCGCACGCAGGGCATTGTCGCCGTCTTCTAATAGAAGCGTTATCATCTGCAGGTCTAGAGTCCTTGACTTGAGTTTCTCCATGACCACAAAATGGACAACGCATCTATATATTACCTACGATATTACAGAAGTATAAATTGGAAATTTACGACATAAAGATTTTACTTTAAGTTTGACTTCATTCTCTAAAGACGAATTGTTTTCAGGGTTTGCAGATAAACCATCTAGTACGTCACCAATGTAATTGCCTATTATTTCAAACTCTTTTTCACCAAATCCTCTGCTAGTTCCTGCTGGTGTGCCCAATCTAATTCCAGATGTAACAAATGGACTTTGAGGGTCGAATGGAACGCCATTTTTATTACATGTTATTCCAGCATTTTCTAAAGAATGTTCTGCAGCTTTACCTGTTAGATTTTTTGGTCTTAAGTCAACAAGAGTTAGATGAGTATCTGTACCTCCTGACACAACATCAAGGCCTCTGTCAATCATGACATTTGATAAAACCTTGGCGTTATTTATAACATTTTTTATATAATCTTTAAACTCAGGCTTTAAAGCTTCTCCAAATGCTACAGCTTTTGCACAAATAACATGCATTAATGGCCCACCTTGTAAACCTGGAAAAACAGCTGAGTTGATTTTCTTTGCGTAAACTTCGTTGTTTGTCAATACTAATCCACCTCTTGGACCCCTTAATGTTTTATGAGTTGTTGTTGTTACAACATCAGCATACTGAAGGGGGTTAGGGTATAAACCGGTTGCCACTAATCCAGCAAAATGTGCCATATCAACTAGAAATATAGCTCCAACGGATTTTGCAATTTGATGGAATTTATCAAAATCAATTATTCTTGGATAAGAAGAACCTCCAGCAATAATTAATTTTGGCTTATGTTTGTTTGCAAGCCTTTCAACCTCATCATAATCAATTAAGGCATCTTCTTTTTTTACACCATACTGAATAGCATTGAACCATTTTCCTGACTCATTTGGGGGAGCTCCGTGTGTTAGATGTCCTCCAGCTGCAAGAGACATCCCCATTATAGTATCTCCAGGCTTAAGTAAAGCCAAAAACACAGCTTGATTGGCTTGAGATCCAGAGTGAACTTGGACGTTTGCGAAGTTTGCCCCAAATAATTTTTTGACTCTTTCAATGCATATGTCCTCAACGACATCAACATGTTCGCAACCACCATAGTAGCGTTTACCAGAATATCCTTCTGCATATTTATTCGTTAAAACAGTGCCTTGGGCCTCTAATACAGCTTTGGACACAATGTTTTCAGATGCGATTAGCTCTATTTGGTCATTTTGTCTGTGAAATTCATTTTTTACAGCATCTAAAATAGATGGATCAGTCTGGTTTAAACTACTTTCAAAAAAAAGATTTTCTGTCATTATAGCTCCCTTTTTCTCCTTAATGGTTATTTAATTTGTTAATTCTAGCAATATGGCGCCCTTTTTCAAAATTTGTAAAAAAAAAGCCTTCTAAACATTTAATAGCTTGTTCGAAAGAAATCAACCTTGAACCTAAAACAATTATATTTGCATCATTATGTTGTCTTGAAAGTTTTGCCATATTTTCGTTAATGCACAGAGCAGCCCTTACATTTTTATACCTGTTAGCAACAATTGACATTCCAACACCTGAGCCACAAATTAAAACTCCTACCAAAAACTTACCACTATCAACTTTTTGTGCAACTAATTTTCCATAGTCTGGATAATCCACAGACTCTCTAGTAAAGGTTCCTACGTCAGAAAAATTAATCTTTTCTTTAAATTGGTTCTCAATAATTTTGAGTTTCAGTTCAAAACCAGCATGATCACTACCTATTATTACATTTATATTTTGCATTTCTAAAATTTATATTTTTTAAGATCTTTTTGTAATCTTGGAGCTAGAAAATATATTCCAATCAAATTAGGTATTGACATTGCAAAGATCATTGCATCGGAAAAATTAATGACATTTGTTAAATTCATGGATGTTCCAATAACAATAAATACAAGAAAAATTGACTTATAAGAATATACACTTAAATTATTCTGACCAAAAATATATGTCCAACACCTTAACCCATAATAGGACCATGTAATAAGGGTGGAAATAGCAAAAAGGGTAATCGCAAAAGCAAGCAGGGTTGGAAACCATATGAACACTGAAGAAAATGCCTTTGAGGTAAGTTCAACTCCTTGAATTCCACTTGAGTTTAAATATGAACCTGTAATGATTATTACAAATGCAGTCATGGAACAAATTAAGATTGTATCAACAAATGGTGACAAAAGTGACATGAAACCAGTATTTAAATGATTATCGCTTTTTGCTGGAGCATAAGCTATTGGAGCAGATCCTATGCCAGACTCATTTGAAAAAACCGCTCTCTTAACACCAGCTAACATTACTCCAATTATTCCACCGACAGTTGCTTGCGAATTAAATGCACCATTAAGAATCAAACTTATTGCATTAGGTATTTCTGAATAATTTGAGAAAATTATAAATAAACAAGTTAAGCAATAAATACCACCCATAAATGGAACTAATTTTGAAGTTACTTTACCAATTGATTTGATGCCACCAATGATTATTAAACCAACAACAATTGAAAAAATTAGTCCACCTAACCACCCTTTATCAAAGAAAAAACTATCTGCTCCACCTGTGGCTATAATAATTTGTTGAAAAGCTTGATTTGCCTGAAACATATTACCACCACCGAATGAACCACCAATGCAACAAATAGCAAAGAAAAAAGCTAGAAATTTTCCAAACTTTGGGAAACCACATTCTTTCATCCCATCCGAAAGATACCTTATTGCACCACCAGAAACTGTTCCATCAGAATGAATGACTCTATATTTGTGACCTAAGCTAACTTCTACAAATTTTAGAGTCATTCCAAAAAAAGCCATAATAATCATCCATAACATAGCACCAGGTCCACCAATTGATATTGCAACTGCAACACCAGCAATATTACCAAGACCAATAGTTCCTGACATTGCAGCTGTAAACGACTGAAAATGAGTAATTTCTCCTGGTGCATCTGGTTTATCGAACTTTCCTATAGCCACCAACCATCCTTGTTTAAAAGCCCTTATGTTTATGAATCTAAAATAAAAAGTAAAAAAAAGACTTGCGATGACCAACCAA
Source organism: uncultured Alphaproteobacteria bacterium (assembly GCA_902523675.1). Lineage (GTDB taxonomy): Bacteria > Pseudomonadota > Alphaproteobacteria > Methylaequorales > Methylaequoraceae > SP4073. Next base: position 69,304 of record CABZAL010000002.1, read on the forward strand.
ATCACAACAAGTGGGACTTGATTGTTTTGAATTGAAAAACTAGTAAAAATCAGATTAGTAATAAATGAAGAAAAAGGTTCTATTAAACTTTCAATTTTTTGATCTAAATTTTCAGACATATCTGTTCCATATTATTAAAAAAAAAATTAAACTCATAGTACTTCTTTGCTAAATTCCTTGATAACCATATCAATATCTTCATATGCTTTTTGAAGAGTGGTAGTTGAGATACAGTATGGGGGCATTAGGTACACAGTATTACCTAAAGGACGTATTATGTATCCTTTTTCTAAAAAACTTTCTTTAATTAGATTACTAACATCTGAACCGTAATTAACATCAAGAATGCTCAAATCAAAAGCTGAAATTGTTCCTATCATTCTAACTTTTGAAACAGTTGGGTTTTTATCAATAAGTTCGAGACCTTCATGATGTAATTTTTTTATCTGTTCAATCTTTGAAAATGTATTTTCTTTACCAAATAAATCAATCGATGTGTTGGCAGCACTACATGCAATTGGGTTTGCTGTAAAAGAATGCCCATGTAAAAAACTTTTAGTTATATCTAAATCAATAAACTGATTATGAATTGTCTCAGTGAAGACTGTAGCTGCTAAAGGTAAATAACCACCTGTTATTGATTTAGCTAAACATATAACATCAGGTATAATATTGAGATAATCCGTTGCAAACATTTTGCCTGTGCGACCAAAGCCGGTCATAACCTCATCAAAAATTACTAAAATATTATTTTGCTTGAATTTCTTTACGAGTGCATTTAAAAATTCTGGCCTACATATTTTCATACCAGAGGCACCTTGAATAAGTGGTTCAATTATTATAGCAATTAAATCTTTTCCAAACTTATCAATAATTTTATCTGCTTCGCTGAGAGAATGAAGTTCTTTTTCTTCCACAGAATTATTACCTCTGTAATTCTCTGGATATGGCAAAAAATGTGTATTAATTACCAAATCACTAAAAGGCTCATAAAATCCAGACGAAAAACCAAGAGACATTGCCCCGAGTGTATCTCCATGATAGCCTCCAGTCAAAGCTGCAAACTGATTTTTTTTAATACCTTGATTAAACCAAAATTGATAACAAACTTTCATTGCTATCTCTACCGAAGTTGATCCATTATCCGAGTAAAAAATTCGATTTAAATCCCCAGGTAATATTTCACTTAACTTCTTAGCTAGTTTTACTGCTGGCTCATGAGTTAAGTCTGCAAATACAACTTGGTCTAAAAGTTTAGATTGTTCTGCAATGCTTTCAATTATTTCTTTTTTTGAATGACCGTGAATATTGACCCACCATGAAGATATTAGATCTAAATATTCTTTTCCATCAATGTCTATGAGTTTGTCATTATTTGCAGATCTAATAACGATTGGTGGCTTTGATTTTTTTATATTCGTAAATGGATGCCAAATATAATTTTTATCATTTTCTAAAATATATTTTTTCATATGAAATTCAAATATTTTTCAAGTTTAACAATATTACTTCTTGTAATTTTTTCAAATACTGGAATTCTTCCTAAATTTTTTATATTTTTTTTTATTTTTCGTGAAAAACTTAAAATTGTTTTCTCAACCTGAATATTCTCATCACCAACGAAAATAATACCATAAATAATTTGATTTTTAATGTTTAATGCATTTATTGTTAATAAAGTATGATTGATTGTACCAAGAGAAGTCTTTGCAACAACTATTGTTGGTAATTTAAGTACTTTAATTAAATCGATCACAAATTCTTTATTATTAATTGGAACCAAAACTCCACCAGCTCCTTCAACTATAATTGGCTTTTCAACCTTTTTGAAATCATTCAACATTAGTCTCATAGAAATTTTTATATTTTCTTTTTTTGCAGCTAAGTTAGGTGAAACGGGCTCCAAAAAATAATATGACTCTTTAAAAATTTTTTGCGATGAACCAATCACTAGTTTCTTTACTACTTGAGAATCAGATAAATTATTGCTATTTACACCACACTGTATTGGCTTCCAATAGTTAGCTTTAAATTTATTTACTAAAATAGCTGAAATTATTGTTTTACCAATGTTTGTATCTGTAGCAGTAATAAAAAATCCATTTTTAAGTTTCATTTTTTTTTATTAAACATAGTGAAATATCATAATCTAAAAAAAATTCTTTATTATCAATTTTTTTTAAAAAAAACAAATTATGTTGTTTGTTATTTATTTTAATATTCACTCCTAATTTTCTCAATTCTTTTAGGAAATGAATTGGATGAAAATATTTTCGAAAAATTTTAATTTTTTTTGTAGAAAAATTAATATTTTTATTTTTTCTTAAGTTAAATATCATGTTTTCTCCTGGAAAAACATTAAAAAAGTTATTCATTATATCTTTGGGTAAAAGTTTCTTAAAGTTGCTAAAACTATTATTATTGGGTACTGAAAATATAAAAAAAGATCCTGCATTCATATTTGAAATAATATTTTTCAACAACTTATTTATATTTAATGACCAATGAAGTGCCATATTAGATACAATCAAATTAAATTCTGCCAATTCAAAATATTTGTCAAAATCACAAACTAAAAATTCAACTTTTTTTTCTTTTATTTTTCCCTTAGAGCATTTGATCATTTCACTTGATATATCAATTAGTTTGATTTTATCAATCAAAAAATTTGATATAATCTTTTTTGAAAACTCTCCAGTTCCACAGCCTAAGTCAACTAAAGAAATTGGATCCTTATAAATATTATAATTTTTTTTTTTGGAGAAGTTTTTTTTAAAAAAATCTAAAAGAAGTCGACCTACTTCTTTTTGTACTTCACTAAACTTATCATACGTTACTGCGCCTAAATCAAACGATTGCTTTATTTTTCTTTTCATCTTCTTTTATTTGTTCATTGAATATTTTTATAATTAAACTCCTACATTTTATTGGCTCCAAGTAAGGAAATGCATGAGAACTTTTTTCTAATAACATAAAATTTTGATGATTTTTATTTTTGAAGTATTTTTTAAAGTCTCTTTTTTTCAATATATTATCTGCAGAACTATAGATCGAAAAAATTTTATTTGTAAGTTTTGATGTTTGTTCGACTAATCTTTCTTAATGTAATTGATAAAATGTAATGCTAATTCCTGATTTCTACCTCCAGTTCCAGTTCCTTTAATTTTTACAGTGCTTTCTCCTCCCGAAATTAAAATGATTGGTTTTTTTTTTTTGAAACTAGCAATATTTCTTGCGAAATCTCGGGCAACCTTTTTTACATCACCCTCTATATTATACTTCCAAATTATGCAATTCACATTTAATTTATTACACTCATTCTTAATTTCATTCAAACATTTTATATTACTACCAATAAGAGTATTTTTTGAGTTTTTAAATATTTTGTTAGTTTTTTTTGGTGTTTCAGGTTTTTTTCTTAAGATTCCATCTTTTAAATGTCTAATAATAGATTTTGGAGAATTTTTCCATATACCGTATTTTTTTAGAATTCTTTTTGCGTCTCTAAATGTTGTGTTATCAGGGACAGTTAATCCACTGGAAATTGAACTCAAATCATCACCAACAACATCTGATAATACTAGTGAATGAACTTTACTTGGAAAACAGTATTTTAATAAATTTCCACCTTTAATCTGTGAAAGATGCTTTCTAACAGTGTTAATTTCATCAATAATGGCACCACTTTCTATTAGTTTCTTATTTATGGATATCTTATCTTTTAAGCTGATATCTTGTGCAGGTAAAGGTAAAAGCGAAGAACCACCTCCAGAAATTAAAATTAATACTAAATCATTTTCCTTAGTACTGCCCAGACTTTTAATAATATACTGTGATGCCTTGATTCCACTTGCGTTTGGGAGTGGATGACCTGAAGAAAAACATTTAAAATTTTTTACTTTTCTAAAGTTTTCCTTATTTGATACCACGATACCTTCTTGAATTTTTAGATCACTATTTTTAAAAATTTTATTTATGGTTTCTGCAGTTTCTACTGAGGCTTTTCCAATACATAAAATATAAATTTTTTCAATATTCTTATACTTAATATATTTGTTTTGATTTGTGTTGACCAATAGAACTTTTTTTTGAATTTTAAGATATTTATCTAATATTAAGTTGGGTTTTACAACTCTGATACCGGAATTAAAAAGGTTTAATAAAAAATTTTTAAGATTTCTATCTTTACCATTAATTTTAATGGAATTCATTTTACAAACATTTGATGTTAAACAACTCTATCAAGGGGAGGTTTGTTATTAGAATATAATTCAAGATTATTTAAAACTCTAAACCCCATCGCTTCCCTTGTTTCTTCAGTTGCACTTCCTAAGTGTGGCAAAAGAAAAACGTTTTTAAGATTTTTTAAAGAATTTGGTACGTTGGGTTCATTCTCGTATACGTCTAATCCAGCACCTTTGATTATATTTTTTTCTAAAGCATTTGTTAAGTCAACTTGATTTACAATATCTCCACGAGCTGTATTTATTAGGAAAGCGGTTTTCTTCATTTTAGAAAGTGTATTCTTATTTATGATCCCTCTAGTTTCGGTTGTAGAAGGACAATGTAAAGAAACAAAATCAGATTGAGATAAAAGATCGTCAAGTGAACTGCAAGCAGTTGCGTTTAACTCTTTTGATATTTTTTCATTTTTAAAATATGGATCATAAAACAAGATCCTCATATCAAATCCAAAATGGGATTTTTTTGCCATAGCTTGAGCGATTCTGCCCATACCAACTAATCCGAGAACTTTTTTTGTAACCTTAGTACCCATCATGTGTGTGGGTCTCCAACCAACCCACTCATTTTGTCTTACATGAATTTCTCCTTCGTATGCTCTTCTCGCAATTCCCAACATTAATAGCATAGCTATGTCTGCAGTACAGTCTGTTAGAACTTCAGGGGTATTTGTAACTATAATATTATTTTTTTTTGCTGAGTCGACATCAATATTATTGTATCCAACTCCAAAGTTGCCAAGGAAATTAACTTTTCTATTACTACAACTTAATATTCTATCACTAATATTATCAGTTACAGTTGGTAACATTGCATCATAATTCTGCATAGCTTCAAAAAGCTGATCCTCAGTTAATGGAATATCGTCTTCATTTAATGTAGTATCAAAAATTTCTTGAAGTTTTTTTTCTACTACCTTAGGCCACTTTCGTGTTACGATTATCTTTAAATTTTTCATAGTTAGTGTTTAGACTTTCTCTCCAATATTCAGAAGCAGCAGCTATTCCACTTCCAGGTTTAACATTGATACCTGAGTCAATCATTGCCATCTCAGCACCATTAATAAATGCTGAAGCTTGTAATTCGTTTAAATCACCTAAATGACCTATTCTAAATACTTTGCCAGCAACTTGAGTAAGTCCGGCACCTAATGACAGATGATATTTATTGAAGGCTGTTGACAAAACCTGTTTGGCATCTTTTCCTTCAGGAACAACTATAGCCGAAACTGTATCTGAATACCAGTATCTGTCCTTTGCACATAAATTTAACTCCCATCCTTCGAGAATAGCCTTTCTTACTCCTTCAGCTATTCGATGGTGTCTATTAAAAACATTTTCTAGACCTTCTTCAAAAAGCATATTGCAAGACTCTTGAAGTGCTCTCAACATAGGAATCTGTGGAGTATATGGAAAATATCCGTCTTTATTTGTTGCAATTTGATCTTCCCAAGAATAATAGCATCTTTTAAGTTGTGCTTTTTTGTGTGCTGCAAGAGCTTTTTCACTAACGCACATTATAGCCATTCCAGAAGGAAGCATGAATCCTTTTTGAGAACCGGAAATAGCACAATCTACTTTCCATTCATCCATTCTAAAATCAATTGAAGCAATCGAGCTTACACCATCTACAAATAAAAGAGCGGGATGATTCGCAGCATCCATTGCTTTTCTTATGTCTTCTACATTGGAAGTTACTCCAGTTGCAGTCTCATTTTGTGTTACACAAACAACTTTAATCTCATGATGAGTATCATTTTTGAGTGTCTTTTCAACTTCATCAGGAGGAGTTCCAGTGCCCCACTCTCTTTCTACCATTTCGGTATCAAGCCCTAGTCTTTTAAACATATCTGCCCATAAATGACTAAATTGACCATATCTATATATCAGAACTTTTTCATTCGGTGACATAGTGTTAATAATTGCGGACTCCCAGGCACCTGTTCCTGAACCAGGAAATAAAAAAACGGTTCCGTTTTCAGATTTAAATACTTTTTTAACATCTTTATAAAGAGGAATTGTTAAGTTTGGTATTTCAGGGTTCCTCTGATCTTCAGATGAAATGTGCATAGCATTAAGAATTCTTTCAGGTATATTTGTAGGACCTGGAATTGCTATATGAAATCTGCCTGGATGTGTTCTTGTCATTAAAATCTCCTCAATAAAGTTATTCCATGTTATTTTTTATATTTTTAAAGAGATAAAATCAAGTTTATTATTTGATAGCACATTATAACCATTTTGCTACATCTTTTGAAAAATATGAAAATATTATATCAGCACCTGCTCTTTTGATACATGATAAGCTCTCCAAAACTGTTTCGTTATAATTAAAAATATTTTTCTTTGCACCATTTTTTATCATATAGTACTCACTGCTGACTTGATAAGCAGCAATCGGCAAAAAAGACAACTCTTTCAAATCTCTGACAATATCTAAATAATACCCAGCAGGTTTGACCATCAAAATATCAGCACCTTCCGCAATATCAGCTAATGCATCTTTCACTGCTTCTATTCTATTCTTACTGTTTAGTTGATAGGAATTTTTATTAATATTTTTTTTTTCATTATCAATGATGTCTCTAAAAGGACCATAAAACTGTGAACTGAACTTTGCAGCATATGAAATAATTATTGTATCAGTATATTTTTGATCTTCTAAATTTTTTCTTATGTTTTTAATCCTTCCATCCATCATATCGCTTGGTGCTAAAACCTCACAACCAGATTTTACGTAATTTATAGACATTTGAGATAAAACTTCAATCGTTTTATCATTATCTACCTCATCAAATTTATTGATTATTCCGTCATGTCCCGAACTCGTAAATGGATCAAGTGCAATGTCACATATTATTCCCAAGTCAGGAAACTCTTTTCTTAGTAATCTCAAACATTTACAAATTACATTATTAGGGTTTGTGGCTTCTTTTGCCTCATATGATCTCTGAGATTTGTCAATTACAGGAAATAATGCAATTGCATTTATTCCCAACTTACAAAGTTCTTCAACTTCTTTTGAAATATTTTTTAGAGAAAATCTTTTAACGTCGGGCATTGATGGGATTAATTTATCTTTGACTTTTTCGTCTCTAATAAATATTGGTTGAACTAAATCATTAACAGAAATTTGTGTTTCTGATACAAGTTTTCTTATCCAGTTTGATTTCCTTATTCTCCTAGCACGAAAAAAAGGAAATTTTAAATATCCAGCTGATCTTTGCATCTATCAATTACGTTTTCTCAAGTGCCTGTTCAATATCAGCTATAATATCATCAATATGTTCAATTCCTATAGAAAGTCGAATATAGCCTGGTGTAACGCCTGCTGCTAATTTCTCTTTCTCTGAAAGTTGTGAGTGTGTAGTTGAAGACGGATGAATTGCAAGTGATCTTGCATCTCCAATATTTGCCACGTGAAATAAAAGTTTTAAATTATCTATAAATTTTCTTCCTGCCTCCTCACCATTTTTTAGTTCAAATCCTAACAATGATCCGAATGAATTGTTTAGGTATTTTTTTGCTCGTTCAAGTGGTTTATCATCCATCAAAGAAGGATAAATAGTTTTTGAAACTTTGTTATGAGTTGACAGAAAGTTAGCAACTTTTTGAGTATTCTCGCAGTGTCTTTCTATTCTTAGCGGTAGTGTCTCAAGACCCTGTAAAAATGTAAATGCATTAAATGGACTCATTGCTGCCCCAAGATCTCTTAACAAAGTAACTCTTGCTTTTAATATATACGCTATTGGTCCTAGAGGCTTAGCTGCTTGACTCCAAACAGCTCCATGATAACTAGGATCTGGTTCATTCATCATTTTAAACCTTGAACCGGCTTTTTCCCAATCGAAATTACCACTATCAACAATCATACCTCCAATCGAAACTCCGTGACCACCAATATATTTCGTTGTTGAATACACAACTATTGAGGCACCATGACTTATAGGATTACATATAATTGGAGCTGCGGTATTATCCATTATTAAAGGAATATTATTTTCCATACCAATTTTTGCAACTTCAGATATTGGAAAAACTTCAAGTTTTGGATTTGGCAATGTTTCAGCGTAAATACATCGAGTTTTCTCATCAATTGCATTTCTGAAATTATCAGGGTTTGATGGATCAACAAATCTGCATTCAATTCCCATCTCTTTCATAGTGTTAGAAAATAAATTCCAAGTGCCTCCGTATAAGTCTGTTGAGCTTACAAAATTGTCTCCTGCGTGACATATGTTTTGTATAGCCATAGTTGATGCAGCTTGACCTGAACTAGTAGCCAAAGCAGCAACACCATTTTCAATTTTTGAAATTCTTTCTTCTAGTACTGCAGTAGTAGGGTTCATAATTCTTGTATATATGTTCCCTAATTCTTGAAGTCCGAAGAGTTTTGAAGCATGTTCGGTATTTTCAAATTGATATGAGGTCGTTTGATAAATTGGAACAGCAACTGAATTTGTTGACTTATCACTTCTGTGTCCCGAATGTAGAACAATTGTTTCTGGTTTCATTTGTTTAAACTCCTAATTATGGTAATAATTAATTTTAAGATTTTAAACTGTGAAAAAGATAAATACAAACATTAAAAATAATAGAAAATTAATTTATTTGTCCTTATTAGATTCTAATAATAAAGCTTTGGACAATGGAAAAATCAAACTTTATAATAAAATTTTACATAATTTTTCTAGTAACGATTACTTAGGGCTTTCTAAAGATAAAGATTTGATTAATGAATCTATATTGTGGACAAAAAAATTTGGCACTAGTTTATCATCTTCCAGATTGGTGAGTGGTACATTAGACAAAATTAAAGATATTGAAAAAAGAATCAGTAAATACAAGAAAAAAGAAAATACACTGATATTGGGAAGTGGTTTTCAATGCAATGCTACTGTAATTCCTGTTCTAATAGATAACACTATTGGTAAAAGAAATAAGGCTGTTTTGTTTAGTGATAGGTTAAACCATTCAAGTATTAACTATGGTTGCGTTGTATCAAGACAATTAATTAAAAGATATAATCACTTAGACTATAATCATCTTGAATCATTGATAAAAAAAAATAAACACATTTCAAGAAAAATAATTATTTCTGAAACAATTTTTAGTATGGATGGAGATAAAGCAGATATCAATATTTTGAGATTTTTGTCAAAAAAATATGGTTGTTTATTATATTTTGATGAGGCTCATGCAACAGGAGTTTTTGGAGCTCATGGTTATGGATTGACTCCCAATAGTGAATTTCTAGAATCAGATCATGAAGTTGTTGTTGGTACTTTCAGCAAAGCATTTGGTTCATATGGTTCTTATGTTTCTTCCTCAAATTACACAATAAAAAAAATTATCAACTCGTGCGCAGGATTAATTTATTCGACTGCACTGCCACCCTCTAATCTAGGTTCAATTAATGCAGCTGTTAAAAAAATTCCAAATTTAAAAAAAGAAAGAACTGAATTAATAGAAAATTCAATTTTTTTAAATTCTCAAATTAAAAAAACAGGATTAAAAACCACAAATACGTGTAGTCATATAATACCAA
>CABZAL010000003.1 GCA_902523675.1 uncultured Alphaproteobacteria bacterium
TCAAAATTAACAATTATTTTGTTTGGAATCGCTTTATTCTGCATATTAAGAATTTCAAGCCCACCTGAAAATTTGACCTACAATGGCTGGTTAATAGCTAATTTATTATTTTTAATGACTATATGGTGGCTGACACAGGCTGTGCCATTATCAATTACAGCATTATTACCCATAATATTGGTACCAATTTTAAGTGATACAGATATTAAAGATGTAACGAAACCTTATGCTAACCCAATAATTTTTTTATTACTCGGAGGATTTATTATTGCGCAAGGATTAGAAAAAAGCACTCTTCACAAGCGAATAGCTCTAAGAATATTATTATTTTTAGGCAGTAGTAAGGATAGTATTCTTAAAGGTTTCATTATTTCAACTTCTTTTTTGAGCATGTGGTTATCTAATACAGCAACTTGTCTTTTAATGCTTCCAATTGCTATATCCATATTAGAAAAAATTAAACAAGATGATGAGTTTAAAAAAATATTATTTCTTTCAATTGCATATTCGTCTTCCATTGGTGGTATGGCGACATTAATTGGTACAGCTCCTAATGCGATATTGGCTGGATATTTAACAGAAAATTTTAATTTAGAGCTAAGTTTTTTTAATTGGATGCTCTTTAGTTTGCCATTAGTTATTTTTCTTTTATTTTCACTTTGGATGTATTTTAAGTTTTTCATACCTAGATCGAATAATGATTTATTGAGTAAAAATATAATTAAAGATCAATATCAAGATTTGGGACAAATGCTCTTTAAAGAAAAAATAGCTCTTTTCATAATCATTTTGACTATTTTTCTCTGGGTTTTAAAAAAACAAATTAATATTGTTTTTGATTTAAACATCTCTGATACCAATATTGCTATTTTTGGTGCTGTTTTATTTTTTTTAATACCTGTTGGAAAAAATAAATTTATTTTAGATATAAATTGGTTTAAAGAGATTCCTTGGAATATTTTACTGTTATTTGGTGGTGGTTTAAGTTTGGCTTCGTTAGTTACTTCAAGTGGTTTGGCAGTTTGGTTAGGGGATTTTTTACTTTTTCTAAATACTCTTAATCTCCTATTAATAATATTGTCCATTGCTTTATTAATTTCACTTCTAACTGAAATTACAAGTAACACTGCAACAACGCTTTTATTTTTACCTATTGTCATATCTTTTGCATCATCTAATAATATAGATATTTTGAGTGTAGCTTTGCCAGTTGTTCTAGCTGCGAGTTGCGCATTTATGATGCCAATTGCAACACCTCCAAATGCAATTGTTTTTTCTCAAAACGTAATGACAATAAGCTACATGGCAAGAATTGGTTTTTTCATGAATATAATAGCTATTTTTATATCATGTTTATGGATCTATTTTTGTGGTAGTATTATTAAAATTTAAATAAAATCATAATTTTTTGAACTTAAGAGTCATTCTATCACTTTCACCAATTTCTAAGTATTTTTCTTTATTTTCTTCCCCTAATCTCAATGTCGGAGGTAAAGTCCAAACTCCTTTTGGATAATCTTTAGTGTCTTTGGGATTATTGTTTATGCTGCTTTTGTCCAATAACTCAAAATTATTAGACTCAATTAAATTAATCAGAAAATTTTCTTCTATGTAACCGTTTTTTTTATTTGGATTGTGCGTATCAGCTCTATGTTGAACAACTCCCAAAATACCATTTTTCTTTAGTTTTTTATTAAATGATGAATAAATATGTTTAATTTGATTATTATAAAGCCAATTATGAGAATTTCTAAAAGTTAAAATCATATCAAGCGAATTATCCTTAATTTGTTCCAGATAATCTTTTTCTTTAAATTTAGTTACTCTTATATTTCCAAAATTTCTATTATCTTTAAAATAACTCACATAATTGTCGTGGAGATTTTTTAAATATTTGTTAGGATGATCACTACCGAAACTTGCGACTATGAAATCTCCATTTTTGCTTAAATAATTACTGAGAATTTCAGAATAGTAACCTTTTCCAGGCAAAATTTCTAACACAGTAAAATTATTTTTTATTCCAAAAAAATTTAAGGTCTCCAAAGGATTTCTGTAAGCATCCCTTATTTTATGCTCATTTTTTCTTAAATTATTATCTGTTGCCATAGATAAAGTAGGCTCTTGGGAAATTGTAGTGCCAGAAATGAAAAAAAAGAACAAGGATAATTTAATAAAATTATTCATTCCTACATGTTATTTATTTTTTCAATAAATACAATCAATCATTTAGTTGTAATAAAACCACAATAATAGTGTTAATGATAATCATTATCAAATTTTTTATTGACAATAAATATTTAAGAGTTTATTTATTTGATAATAATTATTAATTACATATTAATCTTTTGTAGAGTTAAGGATAGAAATTTATGATTTATAATAAGAATAGGTTAGTACCTAAATATACTCGTGAAGTGTCATGGATAGCACTTCCTCTAGCATTTTTAATGTTTTCATCTAATATTTCCTCACAAGAAACGCCGGAATATGTTGCACCAGATGTGCAAATATTTTCAGATGCTGAAGAAGTTTTTGAGTTACCAGGTTCAGGTGATTACATTGATAGAGATGATTTCAATGTATACAATTTCAGTAATATTAATGAAATTTTAAAAAATACGCCTGGCGTTTACACTAGAGAAGAAGATGGTTTCGGTCTTTTCCCAAATATTAGCTTAAGAGGTACTGATACGCTTCGATCTGCTAAAATTACAGTCATGGAAGACGGCATTAACATTGCTCCGGCTCCATATTCTGCACCTGATGCATATTATTCACCACTTGCAGCCAAAATGTCTGGAATTGAAGTCTTAAAAGGAAGCAGCCAATTTAGATTTGGACCACATACTACAGGTGGTGCACTTAACTATATTACAAGTCCAATAGATTTTGGAAAAAGGCTATCAGGTGAAGTTACATATGGATCGTTTAATGATAAAACAACATTTGTGACTGGAAACTATGGTACAACAGGAAGTTTTGGTGCAGTTGCAATCTTAGGTGAAATGTACTACAGAGAAAACGATGGATTCAGAGATTTTAATGGTTCTGTTGATACTACAGGTTCTTTTTATAATGCTGGTGGAGATCCATATGATAGCGATGACGCTGGAGGCTTGATGCAAGTTGCACCAATGGTAAAGCTTCTATGGCAACTTCCAACATTAACTCCAATTACTCTTGAGTTAAAAGGTTCTTATAATGGACTTGATTACAATGAGGGGTATGCCGGGTTAACAACTGCTGATTTCAATGCAGATCCATATCAAAGATATGTTGGATCGCAGTTAGACAATATGAATTCAAATGCTTACACTTACTATGCAAAGATAAGATTAGGCTTAAACGAGAACATTACTAATAATACCACTGTTTATTATAATGGTTTTGGTAGGGACTGGTTCAAGATATCAACAGCTGGAGGTGTGTCTCTTTCCAAATTAACTTCAAAAGCTTACACAGGTACAGAACTTGCTATTTTGAAAGGTACGACAGCTGGAACTGTCAAATATAGATCTAATAATAGAAAGTACTATGCTTATGGTGTTATGAATGAAACAGACTTAAGTTTTAATACAGGATCTATATCGCACGAACTAAAAATAGGTTTTAAAGCTCATTACGATAAAATCAAAAGAGACCAGTATGACGTTTCATATACTCAAGCTACAACTGGAGCATTGAGTGGTGGAGCAACTACATTTAATGCCAACAGAACTCAACACACAGCTGGAGGCGCAGCATATTTTGAAGAAAAAGCATCTATTAATAAATTTACTATTACAGCAGGTTCAAGAATTGAATTTGTTGATCAAAATTATAGAAAAGGAGCTCCTAGTGTATCCAATGAATTTGGGTCTCAAACTTGGGCTTTTGTGCCAGGAGGTGGTATAGTTTATAATCATGGTCCTTTATTAACAAATTCAGATGATTTAAAATTATTTGGAGGTGTATACAAGGGTTTCTCAATGCCTGGGCCAAGTGCCTCAGCTGATGATGGAAGTCCTGTGCATCCTGAAAAAAGTTTAGCTAAAGAAATTGGAGTTAGATATGCGAGTGATGTATGGGGTGCACAGGCTGTACTCTTTCACACTGAATTTGATAACTTGATTGCTATCGACAATTCAAATGCTGGTTCTTCTGCAGCCAGTGTTGGTCAAGCACTGAACAAAGGTTTTGAATTGAGTGGTAGTTATGCACCCAAGAATATTTTGCCCATGGGTGATGTTTCTTTTTATGGAAATTTTACTTATTCAAGTGCAAATATTGATGGTGATTTTACAACAACAGACGCAGAGTCAATTTTTGGTGATGCAGTAGCTGGATCAAATCTACCATATATGCCTGAATATCAAGCATCATGGGGCGCCGATTTTATTTACGATAAATTTACATTTGGTGTTAATATGACTTACCATTCAGAAAGTTATGGAACTGCTGGTGAAACTGAAAGCGAAGTATTAGGTACAACACCTGACGCAAGAGCTGGAAAAATAGACTCAGCTTTTCTTCTAAATTTTAGCGGAACATATCAAGTAAATGATACTTATATGATTAAAGCTGGAGTGAAAAATGCCACAGATTTGGAATATATCTCTTCTAGACACCCTGGAGGAGCGAGAGCTGGAGCTCCTTTAGCTGCCTGGTTGAAAGCATCAGCAGCTTTCTAGTATATTCCATAAAAGTTTGAGTTAGTTTTAATTTCTCCCATAATTAAAACTAACTCAATTTCTTATATGTATAAAAAAATTCCTAAAAACTAAAATTTTGAACAAAAAATATGTTTACAAGATTACCTTTTAATGTTGAAATACTTCATGCGTAATTTTTTGGTAATAATTTTTATTTTGTTTTCTTGTAAAAAGGCTTTTTCGCTTAATATTTACGAATTAACAGCAATTGGAACGGCATTACCTCTATTATATGATCAATATTTTGATGATTCATTAACAAAGGAAAATACATACCAAAAAAGTAATAATGTAATTAACAAACATAATTTAAAAAGGATAACATCTGATTTAAACCCAATGATAAATTCAAGTTCAGATTTAATTTATTATTTGGAAATAATTGAAGAAATGGATTTATACAATAAAAATTACTAAATAACTAAAAATTATTTATTTGTGACGTTAAAGTCTTATACACAGTTTTTATATGAAATATATTTTTACAATATTAATCTTAATTTTCGTATCAACCAATTCACATGCTGGGGGTTCATTCTCAACAATATTTGGCTCAGAGGGCTCAACTAGTATAAAAAATAGTAAAGCCAGATCATTGAGTTATTCATTACAATATTTGACTATTTCAGGAGCAATCGGATATTCTATTAAGCAGCTTCATGATACCGGCTTTCTTGAGCCATTTGGTCTTAACTCTGCAAACAATATAAAAATTTCACCCCTTGCTTATGATAAATCTAAAATTTTCAATAAAACTAGTAAATTTTTAAGAAATAATAAGCAAGAAATTAATAGAATTAATGAAATTTTATCTGCAAGAAAATTTAAAATAAATAGTACTCCGACTTTTCAATCAATAAGAAATCAAAATTTAACAAACTTTAATTCAAGCATTACAAATAAAGAGAAAAGAGATCTTCTCATTCAAAGTTACAATGAAAATAATTAAATTTTTAATTTTATTTTTTGTCATTTCCTTGAGCAGTTGTGTTTCTAGGTTTGTAGATAAGAAAGATTCAACTGAATTAATTACATCCTCAATAGGAGGTTATCTGGGTTATCAATTTTCCGATGGAGACATCTTTACAACCGTTTTAGGATCAACTGGTGGATTATTATTAGGTTCATTTATTGGTGATTATTTTTTAAAAGATGATTATTATTTTTATAAAAAAGAGCTTTTATATATATTAGATGATAATTCAATTGGATCAAAAGGTTATTGGAAAAATCATAAGTCAGGTAACGAAGGAGTTATAATTGTAAAAGATTATTTTAATAATCCACATTGTAGAATAATTGAACATGTTTATGTTAACAAAAATAAGCCTGAAAGTTTTTTTGATACGGCGTGTAGAGAAAACAATGGTTCTTGGAACGTAATAAGATAAAATTAAGTTTATCTTTCTTAAAAGATATATTATTATTTCAAAATGATTATTATATCTCCAGCAAAAAAATTAGATTTCCAACGTTTAAGTTCAAGTGTAGATTACACGCAATCTAAGTTTATCAATAAAACTGATATTTTGTCTAAAAAACTTAAATTATTGAGGCTCTCCGAAATAAAGTCATTAATGAAAATAAGCGATAAATTATCTAAGTTAAATTTTGATAGAATAAAAAGTTTTACCACAAAACATTCCCTAGAAAATTCTAAACAAGCGGCTTATGCTTTTAAAGGTGACACATACGTTGGATTAAATTTTGAAGACTTCGACAAGAAAGAAGTTAAATATGCACAAAAAAACTTAAGAATTTTATCGGGTTTATATGGACTGTTAAAACCATTGGATTTAATTCAACCATATAGATTAGAGATGGGTACAAAAATTGAAAAAATACTCGATCAATCATTACCTTCTTTTTGGAATTCAGATGTTACAAAAGATATTAATTCAGCAATCAAAAAAAATGAATCAAAATTTTTGTTTAATTTATCTTCTAATGAATATTTTCAATCAATAGACGATTCAAAAATAATAAAACCTATTGTTACGCCAGTTTTTATAAAAAAGGAAAACGGTCAATTAAAGACTATTGGTATGTTAGCAAAAAAATGTAGAGGTGCAATGGCAAGAATGATAATAAAGAAAAAAATTAAAAATTTTGAAGATTTAAAATCCTTTAACGAATTTGGTTTTAATTATGAATCCACTGAAAAGAAAAATAATAAATTGTTTTTTGTAAAATCTGATGGGTAATAAAATTGTTGTTCTTATTCCTTCCTTAAACGAAGAAAGAACAATTTCAACTGTAATAAATAAATTTAAGAAAAAAATTTCTTCAGCTGAAATTCACGTTTTTGATAATAATTCAGTCGATAACACAAAACTTAAAGCAAAAAAAGCAGGAGCTTTTGTTCATGATGTTCAGTACAAAGGTAAGGGAAATGTAGTTAGAAGAATGTTTGCTGATGTTGAGGGTGATATTTTTATAATGATCGATGCAGATGATACATATGATATTAGTACGTTGGACAGCATGCTAAAATTATTTAAAGAAAAAAATTTGGATATGTTAGTTGGAAAAAGAGTTTGCAAGGATAAAAATGCTTATAGATTTGGACATATTTTTGGTAACAAGTTATTTTCAAAGTTAGTTAAATTAATTTTTGGAAACCAGATTGATGATTTATTTTCTGGCTTTCGTATTTTCTCGAAAAGATTTATAAAATCCTTTTCAGGCAATTCTAAAGGTTTTGAAATAGAAACAGAATTAACAGTTTACGCTCTTGAACAAAGACTTCCTGTTGCAGAAATAGAATGTAATTATAAGTCTAGGCCACCAGGCTCGTTTAGTAAATTAAGTACATTTTCAGATGGCTTAAAGATTTTAAATGTGATTCTTGTTTTGGTAAAAGATGAACGTCCTCTATTTTTTTTCACAATTTTAGCAATCTTTTTCTTTACTTTTTCTTTAGTAGTTGGATTGCCAGTTGTTTTTAATTTTTTTGAAACTGGGTTAGTAGAAAAATTACCTTCTGCAGTATTAGCTTCAATAAATATGGTTATTGGTTTTATAAGTTTCTTTTCAGGATTAATTCTAGATGTTGTTAAAAAATCTAGGCATGAAAGAAAACGTTTGAATTATTTGAAGTGAATTTACTTAATTGGGATTTTTATTTTTTTAAAGCCTGTCTTATTTTTTTTTACAAGATCTTTGTTACTTTCGTGTAATATCCAGAGCATTTGCATTGCTAGCGCGTGAACTTTTTTTGCCTCAGTATCACCAGATAAAAATCTTAAAAACTGCCTTTTACTAATTCCCAATTCAATAGATGCTTCACTTATAGATAAATTTATTTGTGTCATCCAATATTTAATTTCTTCTGGTTCTGGTTTGTTTATGTTTTGGAACATGTAATTAGTTGTTGAGATATGATTTTATAAATTGTTTTTCAAAAAGTTTTTTTCTTTTATTTGATTTTTCAGATTTATCTAATTTAGAAACGAGAATTATAAAGAAAAATGCCATTGTGACTGAAAATAAAGCAGGATACTTATATGGAAAAATTGCTTTTTCATTTCCTAGAATATCAACCCAAACAATAGGACCAAGAATTACTAATAATACTGCAATTAAAAGTCCTACAAAACCACCAATGAAAGCGCCTCTTGTTGTAAGACCTTTCCAAGTAATTGTTAATATAAGAATTGGGAAATTTACACTAGCAGCAATAGCAAAAGCTAATCCTACCATAAATGCCACATTCTGACCCTCAAAAGAAATACCTAGAAAAATAGCGACAACCCCAAGTACAATCGTAGAAACTTTAGAAACTAATATTTCTTTTTCTTCCTTAACTTTCCCATCATTTAAAACATAAACATATAAATCATGCCCTATAGCTGATGCTCCTGCTAAAGTTAATCCAGAAACTACCGCCAAAATAGTTGCAAATGCAACGGCTGAAATAAAACCTAAAAATACATCACCACCAATAGCATGAGACAAATGAATAGCTGCCATATTATTTGATCCAATTAAATTACCAGAACTGCCAATATAATCTTGACTTCCAGTTAATAGTATTATTGCTCCAAAACCTATAATAAATGTTAAAATATAAAAATATCCTATAAATCCTGTCGCATATGCTGCCGATATTCTAGCACTTCTGGCGTTTGGAACTGTAAAAAAACGCATAAGAATGTGTGGTAATCCAGCCGTACCGAAGATCAAAGCTATTCCTAATGAAATTGCTGAAACTGGATCAGAAATTAGCTGGCCAGGAAATAAAATATTGTTTCCACTAGAATGAATTTCTGAAGCTGTGGAAAAAATATTATTTAGACTAAATTCATAATTTTTAAGAACTAAAAAAGCTAAAATACTAGCTCCTAATAAAAGCAAAATTGCCTTAATAATTTGAACCCAAGTTGTCGCAATCATACCACCAAAACTCACATATAAAATCATTAGAATACCTACGACCCATACTGCGAAGTCGTAGGGAAGTCCAAATAAAGTTTGTATAAGTCCTCCTGCACCTACCATTTGTGCAATTAGATATAAAAGAACAGTTGTAAGGGTTCCGAATACTGCTATAATTCTTGTTTTTTTTGGCTCTAGTCTAATTGAGGTGGCATCAGCAAATGTATATTTACCTAGATTCTTAAGTTTTTCAGCTAGAATAAACAAAATTATTGGCCAACCAACTAGAAATCCAATTGAATAAATCAATCCATCAAAGCCTGAATAAAAAACTAATCCGGAAATACCTAAAAAAGATGCAGCTGACATATAATCACCTGCGATTGCTAAACCATTCTGAAAACCAGATATTTTTCCACCCGCTGCATAAAAACTATCTTTACTTTTAGTTTTTTTTGATGCAAAAAAGGTTATTACAAGTGTTATAAAAACAAAAGTCAAAAAAACTATCGAAGCATAAAAATTACTCATTAAATTCTTTCTCTTATTTTATCAAGGATCTTATTTGCTAAAAGAACGTAAATAATTGTTAAAAAAATTGAAAAAACAATTATCGAAAAACCATAAATAATTCCTATTGTGAATTTAGAATCATTTAAGAAAAAAGAAAAAATATTTGGTTTAAAACCAATAATAATTATAAAAACAAAATAAATTAATAGAATAAGGAAGGTGAATGAAAAACTTAAAAAATTCTGTTTTTTAACTAATTCATTAAAGTCTTTATTATCAAAGTTAATTTTTTTTTTCATCAATATGGAAGCCAGATCCTAAGATCTGGCTTTATACTTATTAAATATAATTACAAATTAACTGTAACTGCTTTTAATTCAGTGTAAGCATGAAGAACTTCATGACCCATTTCTCTTCCCCAACCAGATTCTTTATATCCACCAAAAGGAAGTGAAGCATCAAAAATGTTATGACAGTTAATCCATACTGTTCCAGCTCTAATTTTTCCTGCTAGCTTATGAGCTGTACTAATATCTTTACTCCAAACACTTGCAGCAAGACCATAGTTAGTATTGTTAGCCGCTTCAGCTATTTTATCTAAATCTTGATCAGAAAATGGCTGAGCACATAAAACTGGTCCAAAAATTTCTTCTTTTACTATTGACATGTCTGCATTTGTTTTTGCAAATACAGTTGGATGTACAAAGTGACCACCTTCGGAATTATCATATTTTCCACCGGCAAGTATTTCACCACCATCAGATTTTCCTGATTCAATATATCCTGAAACTTTTTGGAATTGTTCATTAGATACTAATGGTCCCATCTCAGTTGAAGTGTCCATACCAGGACCAACTTTTATGTTCGAAGCAATCTTTGAAATCCCTTCAGCTACTTTATCAAATATTTTTTCATGAGCCATTAATCTTGATCCTGCACAGCAACATTGACCGTGATTAAAAAATATTGCGCTAGCTGCGCCAGCAATCGCTGCATCAACATCAGCGTCTGGAAAAATTATCGTAGGGGATTTACCACCTAACTCTAAAGAAACCTTTTTTAAATTTCCAGCAGCTGCTTGTGTGATTAGCTTCCCAACTTCTGTTGACCCTGTAAATGCCACTTTATCTACATGTGGATGAGCGGCTAAAGGAGCACCTGCTTCTTCACCCAAACCAGTAACAACGTTCAAAACACCTTCGGGTAAAATTCCTGCATCATTAATGATTTCTGTAAGTCTCAAAGCAGATAATGGTGTTTGCTCAGCAGGTTTCAAAACAATTGTACAACCAGCTGTAAGTGCAACAGACAGTTTCCAAGCTGCCATTAGTAGTGGAAAATTCCATGGTATTATTTGACCAACTACTCCAACTGGTTCCCTAAGTGTATAACTATGATACTGAGCTTCAGGTGTGTATGGTACCGATATCGGAATAGTTTCGCCTTCTATTTTTGTTGCCCAACCAGCCATATATCTAAATATATCTGATGATAATGCTACATCTGCAGCTCCAGCAATTGCAACTGGTTTACCATTGTCTAAGGATTCAAGTTGAGCTAATTCCTCTGTATGTTCATCTATTAAATCACCAATCTTCCAAACAATTTTTCCTCTTTCATTAGGTGGAATACTTCCCCATCTATTTGAATCAAAAGCTTTTCTAGCAGCAGTAACTGCAAGATTGATATCTTCTTCTGCTCCAGCTGAACATGTTGCAATTTTTTTGCCTGTAGCGGGATCTTCAACTTCAAAGGTTTTTCCAGCTTTGGAATCAACCCAGTCACCGTTAATATATAATTTTTTGGTTTGCGACAAAAATTTTGCCACATTATCATTTACGCTATAATTTAATATAGATGCATCCATAATTTCCTCCGTTAAATTTTAATTTAATTTATAATAACTATATTAAGTAATTAAATCAAATATTAACTATCATTATAATTATGTTATTCCCATTCTAGTTCTGAATATGCTTTTGTCACATTGGATTGGTGGTATTCCTTATAAAGTTTCCAATTTTCTATATTCTCTCTTGCAATATTTTTCTGAGCAGATTCTATAGTTTTCCCTTCCAAGTGATATTGTCTGACCTCATTTATTATTCGTTCAAAATAGGAAAACATTGGTTTAAGTGCTATTTCTTTTTTTTTAACTTTTCCATGCCCAGGAACAATTTGTCTGATTTTTATTCTTTGTATTTTTTCTAGATTTTTTTTCCAACCGATTATACTTGCCCTTATTGATGGAGTTCTTCCAACAAATACATTCTCTGTCCACAACGTAAGAGTTTTATTGTCAAAGATTGTTAAATCCGAATCTGTATGCCCACTGTTCCATGCTCTAATATCTATTTCTCTATTTCCTAAATCAATTCTTAAAACATTATTTTTTTTAATGTTTATGTCAGGAAAAACAGGCTTAATGTTTAAAATAGATTTATCTTCAATATTAGATGCTTGAAGGGCTTTGTAAAAATTAAAATTCATATTTATTGATCGTTTTAGATTTTCATGTCCAATAAATGGTATGTGTAAATTTTTAAATATCGAGCTTCCTAGATAATGATCGGGATGACCATGAGTAATTACAACGTGAGAAATTGGTAGACTAGTTTTTTGCTTAATTTTTTTTAATAGATTTGTAGCTATTTTTTCAGTACCTCCAGTATCAATAACTAAAACTGACTTTTCTCCCACAATAAAACCTATATTGGCAATATCTCCTTTATTACCTGCGTTACTGTCTTCTTGAACACCAAAGTGAACAAACACATTATCATCGATCTCACTCACCGCAAATTCTGATGATGATAAATATTGTGGTTTGAGGTATGAAAAGATAGTTATAAAACTAAAGCTTAGTAGGATTCTCAGCATTTTTATAAACTATCTTTGGATCGAAAATTTTTTCTCTTTCAGTAAACTTCAATTTATTTTTCTTAGTATCTTTAAAACAGATCTTTCTGTAGAAACAAGATTTGTATCCTACATGACAACTCGCACCGCTACCAGCAACTTCAACTTTAGCTAATAAACAATCTTGATCATCATCAATTCTTAATTCAATAACCTTTTGTGTGAGACCACTTGTCTTTCCCTTTCGCCATATACATTTTCTACTCCTAGACCAGTAGTGAACGAATTCTGTTTTGATTGTTAATTCAAACGCTTCATGATTCATGTAACCGTGCATCAAAACTTCATTATCCACATAGTTAGTGGTGATCACGGGAATCAATCCATTGTTGTCAAATTTAGGCTGTAGTTTCTTTCCTTCCTCTACCTCTTCTACATTTACTCTTTTACTGAAGAATGTTGACATAAATTAATTGTTGATAAAATTAATAAATTTGTTTTCAAACTTTATATCATTTTTAAAACTTCCAAGAAAACAAGTCGTAACGGTGGAGACATCTGGTTTTAACACACCTCTTGTTGTCATACATTGGTGATAAGCTTCAATATAAACGGCAACACCTTTTGGTTTCAACGTTTTTTGAATAATTTCTCCAATCTGTTGAGTCATTGTTTCTTGAGTTTGAAGTCTTTTTGCGTAAATATCTACTACTCTGGCTAGCTTTGATATTCCTACAACTCTCTTTATTGGTAAATATGCTAAATGAACCTTACCAATTATTGGAACCATATGATGCTCACAATGGGAGTGTAAAGAAATATTTTTTAACATCACAATATCGTTATAACCGTTGACCTCGTCAAAAGTTTTATTTAAGACTTCTTCAGGAGAAGACTGATATCCGGCAAAGAATTCTTTGTAAGCATTAATAACTCTTTTTGGAGTGTCTTTTAATCCCTCTCTTTTAGGATCATCACCAGCCCATTTAATCAAGGTTTCAACAGCTTTTTCTGCATCTTCCCTAGAAATCTCATTTTTGTTAGAAATCGGTAATTTTTTTTTTGGTGTAACAGCATCCATTTGGAATCCTTTTTTTTGGTTTTTTATTATCGTAAAATTGTTATAATATCTAAATTGTTATTAAAAAAAAATATTAAAGATCTTTTTAAGTGTTCTTTCTCCTAAACAGGTAATATTACTATGGATATTCTATCAAATCTTAACGTATTATGAAATATAAAATTATTAATGGTTATTTATATGATCCAACTCAAAATTTTAACCGAGTTAAAAAAGATATTTATGTTGATGGTAAAATCATTGTTGAGCCAACAAAAAATCAAATTAACCAATTTGAAAAAACCTATGATGTAAATGGTATGGTAGTCATGGCTGGAGGAATAGATATTCATTCTCATATTGCGGGTGGAAATGTAAATAATGCAAGACTTTTAATGCCTGAGATTCATAGAAACTTTGTAGAGAGAACCTTGAAAGGAAGAGAAAACTTAAAAAGTGGACACTCTAGATGGACTGTTGATGGAACAGGTTATAGGTACTGTGAAATGGGATTTACAACTGTAATTGAACCAGCTGTACTTCCAATAAACGCCTTTTTAACTCAACTAGAATTAGAAAAAATTCCTCTTATTGATAAGGGTGGGTTGGGAATTGTAGGTAATGATAACTTTTTATTGGAAAGCTTATCAAAAAAAAAAGGGCAATCATACATTGATGACTATGTGGCTTGGACAATTAATTCTTCAAAATGTTTGGGACTTAAAGTAATAAATGCTGGTGGATCAGAAATTTTTAAAAGTGGTGAACAATCTGAGTCTTTTTCTTTAGATGATATAGTACCTGCATACGGGGTTTCGTCACGACAAATTCTAGAAACAATTAATATCGCAAATGAGAACCTTAAAATACCTCATCCTGTTCATGTACATTGCAACAACCTTGGAATGGCTGGCAATGTTAAATCTATTTTAGATACGATTGAAGGCTCTCAAGGAAGAAGAATGCATTTAGCTCATATTCAATTTTATGGATATGATGATAAGGGAAAAAAAGGATTTTCTTCAGGTGCTAGACATTTAGCAGATAGTATCAATAAAAACCAAAATATAACTGTGGATATAGGCCAAATAATGTTTGGTCGTACTGTAACTATTTCATCAGATATTTGGAAGCAAAATAATGCAAAGTCACATGCAAAGCCAAATAAATGGCTAATTTCAGAAGTTGAAGATGGGGGTGGGGGAATAATTCCATATGATTACAAACAAAAAAATTTTGTGAACTCTCTTCAGTGGGTAATAGGATTGGAATTATTTTTGATGATAAAAGATCCTTGGAGAGTTTTTTTAACAACTGATCATCCTAATGGAGCTCCTTTTACTTCATACCCAAAAATAATGAGACTACTAATGGATTTAGATTATAGGATTTCGGAAATTGAAAAAATCAATAAAACTGCAGTAAGTATAAGTAATCTTAAATTATTGAAAAGAACCTACAGCATGTATGAAATTTCAATAATGACTAGAGCGGCACCAGCAAAAATTCTGGGTTTAAATGATAGAGGTTCATTAAAGCCAGGTAAGATAGCTGATATTTCTATTTATGATCCAAAAAAAAATATCGATGATATGTTTAGTTATGCAAAATATGTTTTTAAAGATGGAGTTAATGTAATAAGAGATGGTAAAATTATAAATATTCAAAAAGGAAGAACAAAAGCAATTAAACTTAATTTTGACAAAAAAATTCAAAAAGATATACAAAAATGGTTTGATAAGTATTACTCAGTAAAAATTGAAAATTTTGTAGTAGATGATACTTTCTTTGACGAAAATAATTTTTCTTACTTCAATAGCTAAGGTTTTATTGTTTAAAATGGTTTTGTCTTGAATAAGGTGCAATTAGCCTGTAAAAAAACGGGGTTACAATTAAAGTTAAAAAAATTGAAAATAAAATGCCAAATATTATTACAATTCCAATTGTTTGTCTAGATTCACTGCCTGCTCCTGAGCCAATTATAAGCGGGATAGCACCTACAATAGTTGAAAATCCTGTCATAATTATTGGTCTAAACCTTTTTTTACATGAATGATATATTGAAGACGAGATATTTTCTCCCTTTTCCCTGAGTTGATTAGCAAATTCAACAATAAGAATTCCATTTTTTGCTGAAATTCCTATTAGTATAATTATACCTATTTGACTAAAAATATTTAAAGAACTTTCAAATAACCATAAACCAAAAATTCCACCGCAGATTGACAACGGAACCGAAATCATAATAATTACAGGGGTAATAAAACTTTCAAACTGAGCTGATAATACTAAATATACAACTAGTAGGGAAATTATAAAAAGATACAACATTTGTTTAGATGAATCTTTATATTCTTTACTTTGACCTTTGTAGTCGATTTTAATATTTCCTTTATTTTTTTCTTGAAGTATTTCTTCAATAAAATTTATTGCCTCACCCAGCGAATAATCTTTTTTTAAGCTAGCCTTCAGTGTTATTGCTCTAATTCTGTTAAATCTATTAAGTTCTTTTGCAGCAGAATTCTCCTCAGTGTATATTAACGAGTCAAGTCTTATTAATTCTCCATTAGAAGATCTAACCATGATTTGGCTTAGATCATTTGGCAGCTCTCTCTCTGAACTTAAAGATTGCATAATGATATAATATTCTTCTCCTTTATCGATAAATGTATTAACTTTTCTTCCTCCAAGTAAAACCTCTAGAGTTCTTCCAACTTGATTAGTAGTTACTTCTAAATCTGAACTTTTTTTTCTATCAATAAAAACTTTTAATTGGGGTCTATTTTTTTTATAATCAGTATCAACAAACACAAAGTTTTCGTTTTTTTTAATTTCTTGCACAACTTTATTCATTAATTTATCTATTTCCTCATAAGAATCTCCCCCTAAAACCAATTGTAATTGTGAGCCTGATCTTCTTTGTCCAAGACTTCTTGGGGGGAATATTTGAATACGAGCATCTGATATATTTTGAGTTTCTTTCCTTATTTCTGAAATAATCTCCCAAATTGAACGTCTTTCATTCCAATGATTAAGTACAATGATTCCTATGCCATCACTAAAATTCTCCGCACCGGAAAAACTTCTGGGTACTCTTAGCAAAATTCTGTTAGCTTCATTTTTTTTGTTAAATTCAAGTAATTTTTCCTCTAAATTTAACATTTGTTCGACAGTATTATTATAACTACTACCTTCCGGTCCATTTAGAACCATAAAAAATGCACCCCTGTCTTCTTTAGGTGCAAGCTCTTTTGAAGTATTACTAACAAAAAAAATTGAAATGGTTACAAGACAGAGAATAGAAACTAAAATTGATTTATTTTTATTTATAATAATTGGTAAATTTTTTTCATAGATATTTTGAAGTTGTTTTTTTGATACAAGTTTTCTATTAAGATTTAAAATTTGAGAACATAACATTGGGGTTAGAGTTAACGAAATTATGGTAGAAAAAAATATTGCACCAATAATTGTTATTGCTAATTCATCAAAAAGTTTAGCAGTATCACCTTGCAGAAAAGCAATTGGAATGAAAACACTTATCAAAATGATTGAAGTTGAAACGATTGCAAAAAAAACTTCCTTAGCACCACTTATTGCAGCTTTAATACTACCTTCACCTTCCTCTAATTTTTGGTAAATATTTTCAAGCATAACAATTGAATCATCAACAACTAAACCAGTGCATAAAACTAATGCAAGAAGCGTAATTAAATTTATAGAAAACCCAAAAAGACCAAGCAATATAAAACTTCCTATCAATGAAATTGGTACCGTCAAGAAAGGTATAAGTGCAGATCTAAAATTTTTTAAAAAAATAAATATGACTAATGTTACTAAGAAAATAGCTAAGCAAAGTGTAAATATTACATCACTTAACGCTTCAGAAACAAAGAGGGATGTATCGTAACTTTGATAAATTTTAACATTGTCTGGTAGAGCCAACTGAATCTTTTTAAATTCTTCTTTTATTCCTTTTGCAACTTTTATTAAATTTCCTGAGGTTTGTTTGACAATCCCCAAACCAACCATTTCTTCGCCATTACCTCTAAATAGTTGACGTGGTTCTTCAGCCCCAAATTCTACTTTTGCAATATCTTTTAATCTAACAAATGAATTGCTCACATCTCTTTTAACAACAAGATTTTCAAAATCTTCAACATTGTTTAAAGTTGTTAAAAATCTTACAGTAAAATCTCTTGTATCTGATTCTAATCTACCAGCTGGAAATTCTACATTTTCTTCTAAAATCTTTTTTTCAATGTCAAGAACAGTTAAATTATAAAGAGATAATAATTTTGGATTTAACCAAATTCTTAATGATTTTTTTTTTTGTCCTGATATTCTTATTCTTGCTACACCCGGAACAACCGATAGTCTATCTACCAAAAATCTCTCGGCGTATTCAGTTAATTCCATTTGACTAAGACTTGTGGAAGTTAAATTCAACCACATTATTGCATCAGCATCAGAATCAATTTTATATATTTCAGGAGGATCAGAATCTTTTGGAAGCCTACCACTTATTCTAGATATTGAATCTCTTACGTCATTCGCAGCCTCATTAATATCTTTAGATTGGTTGAACTCAATTGTAATTTTAGATCTTCCGTCTCTACTAACTGAATTAATGGATCTTATTCCCTCGATACCACTGATTTGATTTTCAATAATTTCTGTTATCTTTGTTTCGATAGTTGACGCAGCGGAACCTGAATATCTAGTATCAATTGTAATTTGAGATTTTTCAATATTTGGGTATTGTCTTAAGGGCAGATCAATTAAAGAAAGATATCCAATAAGCAATAACAATAAACATCCAACTATACAAAAAACAGGTTTTCTTATAAAAAATTCAGAAAAAGTCATCTCTTTTCTATGATTTTTGAGCCATCTTTAATCTTATTAGTACCCTCATACACAACTTTGTCTCCTGTATTTAAGCCTTTAACTATTTCAACAAGACCTTTTTTCCTTTTTCCAATCTTTACTTCTTTTTTATAAGAAGAACTATCCTTTATTAGGTAAACAAACGTTTTCTCATTTTCCTGTATAATTGATCCTTCAGGAACAGTAAAAACATTTCTTTCATCAAGAGAAATGTTTATCTCTGCCATCATTCCAGGTCTCAAAATTAATTTATCATTTTTATCTATAATTCCGCTAGCTTTAAAATTTCTAGTCTTTTTATTAATAAAAGGGTCAATAGCATAGATTTTTCCACCATAGGCTACATCATCATCTGAAAGAATGGATAGTTTGAACGTTTGATTATTTTTAATCTTTTGTGAATAAATTTCTGGAATGTATAAATCAACTTTTATCTTTTGGATATCATACAATGAGGTTATTACGTCACCAGGTTTTACGAATGAACCTACGCTAAAGTTTTTAGTGCTAATCATTCCGTCAAATGGAGTTTTAATAATTCTATCGTTAATTTTTGCTATTACTTCTTCATATTGGCCTTCATATTTTCTTTTTTCTTTTAACCTCTTATCTAACATTGCTTGAGAAGCATTTCCTTCTTCAACTAACTTCATTGCTCTTATGAAGTTAAGTTTTGCTTCATCTAATTCAGCCTCTACTTGTTTGAGTAGGGCTTTCTCCTCGTTATTTTCTAATTCAACTAAGATTTGATTTTTTTTGACAAAAGAACCTTCTTTAAATTTAATATACTTTATTTTTTCTGATACTACTGATGTAATATCAACACTTTCATTTGCTTTTAATGTTCCAGTTAGATCAAGTTGATCAGATAGTTTTTTTTTTTTAACATTTGTAGTCTTTATTTCTATAATTTTTTCATTAGTCTTCGCAGTTTGAAAAAAGCTTAAGAAAAAATAAAAAAATAATGAAACTAAAAAAATAAACTTATTCATTTTAATCATCTTAATATTTTTTTAATTTTAAGATATTATTTTGATAATCATCTGTAATAAAAATTGACGAACCAGCAACTAGTATTTCAGCTCCAGCATATATTGATTCTTTGGCAGTAACCTCATTAATACCTCCGTCTACCTCTATTTTTATTTTTTTTTCACCAATCAATGTTTTCACATTTTTAATTTTTTGAATCTGTGAGTTTATAAATGATTGTCCTCCAAAACCAGGTTCTACTGTCATAACAAGAACAATATCAATGTGATTTAAGTATTTTCTAAGAACTTTGTAACTAGTTTTAGGCTTAATTGAAATACCAGTTTTAATTTTTTTTTCTTTTAAAAATTTTATACATTCAATCACATTATCATCTATTTCATGATGAATTGTGATTATATCGGCACCAGCATTAATATAATCCTGCAAATATTTCTTTACTGGGTTAATCATTAAATGAACATCGAAAGGTTTTTTTGTAAGATGTCTTATGGACTTTATTATTGTAGGACCAAATGTTAAATTTGGTACAAAATGACCATCCATTACATCTATATGAATGTAGTCACAATCAGTTTTATCAAGTTTAGATATTTCCTCTCCTAGCAAAGAAAAATTAGCAGAGAGTATCGAAGGTGCAATTTTAATCGAATTATTCATATTAAAAAATATTCTTTATAGTTAAAACTAATTTGCATTTGTGCAACGAGATTATTAGACATTACAATTCTATTCCATCTCTAATAAATATTCACCTTCAGTAGCCATAGAATTAAGTTTTGATCTTTTTAAAAGTTCTTTTTGAGCTTCATTAAAATTATTATCATCTCCTTTCCATTTGTATAAAACAGATTGTTGCAATGCCCTCCCATAGGAAAAACTTAATTTCCACGACAAGCCTTGAAACTTATTCATCTCATTAAGATGTTCAGTTGCTTTTTGATCACTTTGTCCACCTGATAAAAAGACTACTCCGGGGACTTCTTCTGGAACATTATTTTTGAGACAATCAATTGTTTTTTTAGCAACTTCATTCACATTAGCTTGCTTTGCGCACTTCAAACCTGATATTACCATGTTTGGCTTAAGTAAAATGCCTTCCAAGTAAACATTTTGGAATTTTAAATTTTTAAATAAACTATCTAAAGTTGCACTTGTAACTTCATAACATTTTTGAATGTCATGATCTCCATCCATCAAGACCTCTGGTTCAACAATTGGAACAATATTATTATGTTGGCATATTTTGGCATATCTGGCTAATGCATGAGAATTTAATTCAATGCAATAATTTGATGGATTTGTTTTTGTTATTTCTATTACTGCCCTCCATTTAGCGAATGTTGCACCAAGTTGAGCATATTCTTGCATTCTATCATTTAAATTATCCAACCCTTCAGTAATTTTTTCTTCATTAGAACCAATCAAATTTTTTGCTCCTGCATCAACCTTTATGCCAACATGAATGTTGTTATCTTTGAGTAATTGACAAAAACTTTTTCCATTTTTGTCTTTTTGTTTTATTGTTTCATCAAACAATATTACCCCACTTATAAAATTACCAAGATCTGGGGTTGAAAATAATAGCTCTCTATATTTTCTTCTGTTTTCAAAATTAGATTCAAGATTAATTAAATCGAATCTTTTTTTTATTGTACCAGTACTTTCATCAGCTGCTAATATGCCCCTAGGTTTATCGGAAAGTTCAGTAGATATTTTTTTTAGTGTTTCATAATACATTTTTATAATTTAATCTAATTATTTAAAATCTCAATCCCTGGTAAACTTTTTCCTTCAATATATTCTAAAAAAGCACCGCCGCCAGTTGAAATAAATGAAAAGTTATCAATATTTCCAGAGTTTTTTAATGCCGATATCGTATCACCACCTCCGGCAATGGAAAAAAAACGATCAGATTTATGTTTATTAACGATTGAAGAAACATAGTTTGTACCATTATCAAAGGGTTTTCTCTCAAAATATCCTAATGGTCCATTCCAAAGTAACTTTTCATGTTTTAAAATTTCATTGTAAAATATTTTTCTTGTTTTAGGACCAATGTCAAAAATATATTCATCATCTTTTATATTTCCATTGTTAACTGCTGAACTACTTTCATCATTTTCCGATTTTGAGATTATGCAATCTATTGGTAGAATAATTTTGTCTTTATTTTCCTTGTAAATTAAATTTGTTTTTTCTAGCATACGCGATTCACAAAAGGACTTGCCTATATTAATCCCTTGCGAAGCCAAAAAGGTATTTGCCATAGCTCCACCAATGAGAATTTTATTAAATTTTTTAGCAAGATTTTCAATAATTTTCATCTTAGTAGATACTTTTGATCCTCCTAAAACAGCAATAGAGTTTTCTTTTTGCATTTCTCTAACCACTTTATTTAAATTTTGGAGTTCAAATTGGAATAATTTTCCTGGAAATGAAGGTAAGAAAGTAGATATCCCAGTTATAGAAGAATGATTTCTATGACTACATGAAAAAGATTCATTTATATATATGTCTGCAAGTGAAGACAAGTTTCTAGAAAAATTTATATCATTTTGCTCTTCTTCTTTGTAAAATCTTATATTTTCTAACAGTAAAACATTACCTGAATCTAATTTATTAATTTTTTTTTTTAATTTGTCAGAATTTTTTATGTCCTCATCACAAAATTTGATAATTTTTCCTAACCTTTTTTCTAGCAAAGGGACTATAGGTTTCAAACTGAGTATTTCATTAAATTTTCCATCAGGTCTGCCAAAATGACTAATTAAAATTATTTTTCCATTTCTAAGAAGAATTTCTTTGATTGTCGGTATTGCTTTATCTAATCTTGTATAGTCGGAAAACTTACCGTCAATATAAGGTAAATTTAGGTCACATCGAACAAAACATGTTTTATTATTTACAAATTCTAGTGCGTCTTCAAAAGATTTTTTTAAATTTATCATTAGAAATATTCTTCCACTATTTGTTTCGTAATAATATTAGAATTTAATCCAAAATGTTTATATAAATCTTTACCCGTTCCGGATTCTCCAAAAGAATTTACACCAAATATTTTTCCGCTCCCGTTGATATATTTGTGCCAACCAAAATCGCATGCCGCTTCAATTATAACTGTTAGTCCTTCTCCTAGAACTTTTCTTTTATAGCTTTCATTTTGAGTTTCAAATAGTTCCATTGAAGGCATTGATATAACTTTAGAAGAAATTTTTAATTTTTTTAAATTATTAAAAACCTCTATTGCTACGGAAACTTCTGAACCAGTTGAAATAATTTTAACTTTAGGCTTTTTAGATTCTTTTATTATGTATGCTCCCATAATGCTTTTATTTATTTTATAATCATTTCTCAACAAAGGCACTGATTGTCTTGATAAAGCTAAAACTGTCGGTGCATTTTTTTGCTTAAGTGCTATCTCCCAACATTCAAAAGTTTCAATTGCATCACAGGGTCTTAAGACTGTAAGATTAGGAATGGCTCTTAACCCTGCTAGTTGTTCGATTGGTTGATGTGTCGGACCGTCTTCGCCTAATCCAATAGAATCATGGGTTAGAACATAAATCACCTGTTGTTTCATTAATGCAGATAACCTAATTGAGTTTTTGCAATAGTCAGAAAAAATTAAGAATGTACCACCATACGGAATAAAAGCTCCGTGTAATGAAATTCCATTCATTGCCGCTGCCATAAAATGTTCTCTCACCCCATAATATAAATAATTAAGATTTTTACCGCTTGTCTTTGAATTAGAAACTTTTGTCAAATTCGAACTGGTGAGATCAGCTGAACCACCTAAAAGTTTGTTTGAATCATTTAATAAAATTTCAAGAGCGTTCTGAGACGATTTTCGTGTTGCTTCTTGTCTTGCACTCATTATTATGTTTTCTAAAAAAGAATTTACGTTTTCTTTACGTTGATAAACCGATTTTTTAATTTGTTTTAAAAAATCTTTTCCAAGTTTTGAAGTATTTATTCTAGATTTCCATTTTGTATAAATTTTTTTATTTTTATTTCCTATTTTTCTCCATTGTTTTAGAGTTTTTTCAGGCACAAAGAATGATTTATTTTCACACTTTAGAAAATCTTTTGTACTTATTACTTCTTCTTTACCTAAAGGAGAACCATGACATTCAGATTTCCCAGATTTATTTGGAGAGCCATATCCAATTATTGTTTTACAAGCTATAAGGGTTGGATTTTTTGATTTTTGAACAGCTTTAAGCGCAGAATTAATTTGATCATAATTATGACCATCAATTGATACAGCATTCCAATTGCATGCTTTGAATCTTTGTAATTGGTTGTCTGAAGTTGTTAATGAGGTTTTACCATCAATTGAAATTCCATTATCATCAAATAAAACAATCAGTTTGTTTAGGTTCATATGACCTGCAATTGAAATAGCTTCTTGAGATATACCCTCCATAAGACAACCATCTCCAACCACAACCCAGGTTTTATGGTCGACTATTGAAGAACCAAACTTTTTATTTAATATTTTTTCAGATATAGCCATACCAACAGCATTAGCCAACCCTTGGCCAAGAGGACCAGTAGTTGTCTCTATACAATTTAATAAACCATATTCGGGATGTCCTGCTGTTTTGCTCCCCAATTTTCTGAAATCTTTTAATTGTTTCAAATTTGTATCTTTGTAACCTGTTAAATAGGAAAGAGCATAAAGTAGCATTGAACCATGTCCTGCAGAAAGAATAAATCTATCTCTATCTGGCCATTTAGGATTATTTACATCAAACTTCAAATAATTCTTAAATAATACAGTAGCAACATCAGCCAAACCTAACGGCAATCCAGGATGACCTGAATTTGCCTTTTGAATCGCGTCTATAGACAAAGTTCTAATTGCATTGGCCATTTCAGATAATAGATTTTTATTTAAATTCTTCTTCATCTATACTACCTTCGTTATCTAATATAAAATTACCAAAAGATCTTGGTCCTCCACTAACACTTACTTTTTTTAATAAGTTATAATTTACCAAATCTAATATAACTATTTCATCATCAAACCAACAAGCAATTATTATTATTTCTTTTCTGTTATCAACATTAATACCTTCAGGATATTCACAAATGTTTTGAAGTGTGTTTTCAACATTAAGAGTCTGAGAATTAATTATTGAAATACTATTATCTCTCTGATTAGAAACAAAAATTTTTTTGTTATTTTCATCAAATGCAACTTGATAGGGCCATTTTCCTACCTTTATATTTTTTACTAATCTATAGTTATTAGTATTAATTACTGAAACACTATTAGATATTACATTTGTAACGAACACTCTTTCGTTTTGTTTGTCAGTGAAAACCCCAAATGGTGACAATTGGACTTTAATTCTTTTTATTTCTTTCAATTTATTAGCATCAATAATTGAAATATTATTATCATCTCTATTTGCAACGATGATCTGCTCGTTTTTTAAAACTATATCAATTCCAGCTGGTGAGGCACCAACATTAATAGTTTTTATAACTTTCTTTTTTTTATAATCTATAACAGTTACAATATTATCATACCAGTTGCTCACATACACAAGATTTTTGTTTTTTGAAACCTTAATGCCGACTGGACTGTTACCTGCGTCTAACTCGCTAATCACGTTATTTTTTAAATCAATAAAACTTATTGTATTACTATTCGGGTTAGCAACAAATATTTGTCTTGTTTTATTTTTTATATCAATTCCAGCCGGGGACTGACCAAGCTTAAATTCTGCCACCTTAGTTAAACTATCAATATTTATTACATCAAGTTTGTTACTTTCTTGGTTGGTTATAAAAGCATATGAATTATTTTCATTTACTAATTCTGAAAAATTTGAGTCAGCTTGAATTAAACTGCAAAAAAAAAAAAAGAAAAAAAAAACACTACTTGAGATTATTTTGTATACCTGATATCGAATTTTTGACAAACTGCTTAACTTTCAACTTTGAATTTTCGTCATTTAAATGCTCGGGTGGATCATTTCCCATGAAACCTCGATAAAAAGCAGCTCTGTAGGTAAGTATAGCCTTTCCCGGGTTATTTTCATCTTCAGTTACACGAAGCATAGAGGAATAGCTATTAACTGGAAGAACGTCTAAGTCAGTTTCTAATATTCTAATGGTGAGTGACATTTTTTGATTATTAAATTTTTCTAATGATTGTTTAACAACTTTTCCATTATTAAATGTTAAAGTTCTTTGAGAACCTACTTTGTTTCCATTAGCCGAGGATTTTTTAATATCTGGATGCCAATTATATTTGTCGAATTTACTTATTAGATTCCAAACAACACTTGGAGAATGGTTTATTTCTACTTTCTCAATGACTTTTTGCCTAGAAGGTCCGTGTGCAAATAAACCTGTAGACAAAAGTAAAAAAAATAAAAAATTTGTAAATTTATTCATGTTCTTTATTTTTGTGAAGTACTTTTGTTAATGTTAACAACATTTTCGTCTCTCGTAACTTTTGAAAAGTTAAGTTGAGCTTTATTTAATGAATTAATTGAATCTTGAATTAAGTTCATAGATTCTACAATATCAACTTTTTTTGTGTTCTTATAGTTTTCCATTAAGTTCCAATTAAATTTAATTAATTTATTTTGAATATCAAATAAAAACTTAATATATTCTAGTTGATTTTTTTTTTCGTTATTTTTAATTTTAAACATTTTTTCCTCTTACTTATTTTCTTTAACAACTCTAAATCTATTTTCGTCTTCCAAAACAGACAAAGCTATAACATATTCCGAATTTTCATCGTTTATATTTACAATAGAAGCATGAACTTTACCATTAATATTTTTCAAATTCACTATTTTAAATTTTTCACCAGAAAATTGACTTTCGGTAATTTTTTCAAGAATATCATTTACTACTAGGCTCATGGTGCTACATTTCTATTTGTAAATTTATATATAGTCTAATGAATATTATAAAAAATCCAACAAAATTTATTCATTTAATATTTCTTAAACCAAAATTAAATATTTTGGTATTCCTGATTTTATCATTTTGTAGTTTGGTATTTACAAAAAATAATTTAGATATAATAACTGATACAGACAAACTTATCTCTTCTGATCTTGAATTTAAAAAAAATCAAAAAAAACTAAGTGAAAAGTTTCCAATTTTATCTAATAATATTTTAATTTCCCTAAAAAGTGAAAATGAAGAACTTCTAGAAAAAAAAGTACAAGAAATTATAAAAGAACTAAAAAAAAAATTTGAAAATATTGATTTTATTTTTTCACCCAATTTTGAACCTTTTTACAAAAAATATTCTCTAATATTAATGGGTGAGGAAAATCGATCTAAACTAATAAGTAAACTTTATGAAAAACAACCTTTCTTATCTGAATTAAACAATAATTCTAAACTATTAGGTTTAAATAATTTATTAGAATTATTTACTACTGACCTTCAAAATAACAGCAATAAATCATCAAAACAAATTAATCTTTTATTGGAAAAATTAAGTTTTTCAATTTCTGAAGAAGAGTTCGTAAATTGGAAAAATCTTTTTTCAGAGGGAAAAAAAGAATTTTTTATTTTATTTAAAATCAATGAAAAACAAATTAATGATGGAAAATTTGATGATCTTTATCAAACCTTATTTGAGTTTCATAAGACAAGTCAAGAACAATTATCAATTAACTTTACTGGAGGTTTGGTGCTTGATTATGAGGAAGTTAAATCAGTTTCAAATGGGGCAGCTAGTGCTGGTATTTTAAGCTTATTATTGGTAACCATAATTCTATTCTTTACATTTAAACATAAAATATTCATTTTTTTTTTAATACTTACAATCTTTGTAGGTTTGTCAATTACACTTGGATTGACTTCAGTTTTTGTAGGAAAACTAAATATGATTTCTGTGGCATTTGCTGTTTTATTTATTGGTATTTCAGTTGATTTTGGAATCCAATTTTGTCTCAGATATTTGGAAAATCAATCAGGTTCCAAAAAAAAAATTGAAAATACCTTTAAAAGTATTTTTAAATCATTGTTAATAGTTTCAATAACTTCAATCGCAGGATTTTTATCTTTTATTCCAACAGATTATACTGGTTTATCTGAATTAGGAATCATATCCAGTATTGGTTTAATAATAGGTTTAATATGTAATCTTATTTTTTTACCATCTTGCTGTTTATTAATCTCAAAAATTCATCCTAAAAATATTGCGCAAACAGAGAGTAATCTTTATAAAATAATCTATTTTATTAATGAAAGAGATAATTTCTTTTTACCAATGTTCGCTCTTATTTTCGTGATAGGAATAATTTTTTCAAAGAAAATTATATTTGATTCTGATCCAATGAAACTTAAAGATCAAAAATCACAATCTGTTATTTTAGCTCAAGATTTAATGGAAAAAAACCCTTCTTCAGATTATACAATTTCTGTATTAGTTGATGAGAAAAATGATAAACAAAAAAGTAATATAAAAAAAAATGAAATTATCAAGGGTGTTTTTAGGATTTCAGATTTTAAGCTTGACTCTGAAATAATTGAAGAAATATCGTATTTAAACTTTTTATTAAAAAGAAAAAGTGTACAATTTTATTCAGAATATACTCAATTAGATAGATTAAGAAATATTTTAAATGATACAGAAAAGACGGAAAATCCTGAATTAGCTGAAAATTCAAAAAATCTTTTAAAAAATCTTAGCCAAATTGATAGCCCTGAAAAGTTTTTAAATTTGCAAGACCTTTGGTTTCAAAATTACGAACAGTTTGCAGACGATTTGTATGCATTATTAGAAATAGAGGCTTACATAAATTATAATAAAGTAAAGTTTCCAGATTATTATAAAGATAGATATATTTCAGATGATGGTTTTGAGCGTCTAGAAATTATTGCTAAAAAAGATATAAAAAAAAGAGAAAATCTTTTAGAATTTGTAAATCATGTATATAAATTTTTTCCGAACGCTTCAGGAATGCCAGTTATACAATTCCAAGCAGGAAATATTGTCATAAAAGCATTTATTTTTGCGTTTTTAGTTTCACTTTTATTTTTAATTTCATTCATTTTATTAATTTTTAGAAACTTAAAAATCCTATTGTTATGTGTATTACCACTTTTTTTTGGTTTGGCATTATCAATAATTATTATGAAAATAATCAATATCGATCTTAATTTTGCGAATATGATTGCGCTTCCATTATTATTTAGTTTGGGAACATCATACTCAATTTACATTGTAAAAAGATTTCTTGATTTAAAATCATTAAAAAAATTATTACTTAGTAGTACTCCTAATGCTGTATTTTCCAGTGGACTAACAACTATTGGATCCTTTTCAACTCTATCCATCTCTTCACATTATGGCACTTCCTCAATGGGTTTGTTGTTGTTTATTTGTTTATCCTCCGTATTGTTTTCTTGTTTAATATTTTTACCATTACTTATCAAGAGAATTTACCAATAAGGTAACTTATATTTTTTCATTGTTATCAAATCCTCTGAAGGTTTTGAATCTTGGAAAACGAGCACTCCAAAAATCTCCATCTTGACTTTTAGTAATTGCATCTGCTTTTATTTCAATAATCTGATTGATTAATTTATCTTTGTTAATCCAAAATTCTTCTCGTTGTTGATCAGAAAAACCTGATCCAATACTAATTTTAAAACTTTTACCATTATCTTTACCTTCTGCTTTTATTGCGCCTAATCTCCCAATATGCTTTCCGGTTCCTTCCTCCAGTTTTTTTACCTTTAATGAAATTTCAATAACTGGTTTTGATTTTAACCATGAAAATGATCTTTTACATTCATATTTTGCATTTGGATCTTTTATCATTATACCTTCAAAACCCTTTAAAACAGCTTCATTATTAATATCTTTAAATCGCTTTTTTCCTGATTCTGAATCTAAATTAATTACCTCAGATTTAAGTAACCTAACATTTGAAAGAATACTCTTATTTTTTTCATACCATATTTCTAAATTTCTTTTTCTTAAATTTTGAG
Organism: uncultured Alphaproteobacteria bacterium; assembly: GCA_902523675.1. Taxonomy (GTDB): domain Bacteria; phylum Pseudomonadota; class Alphaproteobacteria; order Methylaequorales; family Methylaequoraceae; genus SP4073. Next base: position 29,377 of record CABZAL010000003.1, read on the forward strand.
ATTGTTTAGATTCTCCTTTTTGAAATTCCTTAAGGGATAATATATCAAATAAATTTAAGACTGCATCACTATTTTGAATAGTATCTTTTCTATAAATCTGTTTCATTAATTCTTGAAAGTTTTTGCTAACAATCTCTCCATCGAGAACAAAAGATTCTTTTATTTCCATTAAATTTATGGTTTTTCTCAACTGTAATTTGACGTTTTCAAAATTTAATAACTCTTTTCCATTCCTGCTAAACATATCAACATTTCCATTTTTGTTCATTACTGAAATCACTCTCACTCCATCGAGTTTATTTTCAATAATTTTATCACCTATGAGTTTCTTTTTATGTTGTTCTGAATCTTGAGCAAGTTGACATTGAAATACGGGGATTAGAAATTCTTCAAAACCATTTTTTTTTGCAACATTATTAATTGTTTTTTCTGATAGACCACACCGTAAATCTTTTATTAGAATTCTTCTGTAGAAAAAGTTCCATTCATCTTTAATTGATTTTTCCATTAGATCAAAAATTTTATCCCTAGCATTATGACCAGTTAATTCCCGATTATTTAGGTCAAGCAAAACTTCTTTAAATTCTGTCCAAAATATTCCAGTTCCGGATTTTTTTGACTCTGGAACTTGTTTTACTCCAAATGTAATCAATCTATTACAAGCATATTTGAGTCCCTCAAAAAATAAAAAATTTTTATTTTTCATTTCTCTGAGTAAAACCTCTTCTTTAAAAAGTCTTGATCTGTTTGACTCTAATTCCTGAATTATTTTATAATTTTCCATTTACACTTTCCAAGTTGGAGAAGTAATTACAGTATGCACAATTATTCTTTTGTGTTGGAATCTGATCATTCTTAAGTATATTATAAATATCGTAAATAGTATTCTCAACCCAATAATTATCAAGAACTTTTGAAAACAAATGAGAATCAAAATATAATTTATTTTCAAAGGTTTTTTGATTTTTTTTTCCGTTTAACAATAATAAGTAACCTACATTAGAGATATCTAGGCCATTTTTTTCTAGTAAATATTTGTAATAAGCCAAATGTCTCCAATATCCAAACCAGACAATTGATTCGTCTAGGTTTTTACTTTTTGAAGTACTTTTAAAATCTACAACACATATTTTTTTAACATCTTTATCAAACCACAAATCATTTAAAGTTGCAGTAAGTTTAAGATTGGTTTCTTTATGTACGAAGGAAACCCCAACCAAAGGATTTCGCCAAATTTCTAGACTTTCATGGTTAATTGGTATTAAATTTTTATTATTAATAATTTTATTTGTTACATTTTTTTTTAACCTCAAAAGATTGAAGTGATCTTTTACTAATTTAATAACTGTATTATTCAAGACAGATGGAGGTCCATGAGGTCTCCTAATACCTTTTTTAGTATTAAAAAAAAAACATTTTTTACAATCAAAATATAAATCTATTTTCGTTCTATTCAATTCAAAGGGTGCAAGATTATTTTTTATGTAAATTTTTTTTTTCCACATCTTGAAAGAACCTGAATTATTTATGTAGTATAATATAAAAGTCAGATGAATACAAAAAATTGGTTAGTTGGATTTTTTTGGCTAAAATAAAATTGACAATTAATTTATTAACTGGAAATATAAAGAATGTATTTTTTTCGAATTATTTTTTTTTCATTAATCATAGTTTTATTGAATTCAAAAAATTTATTTGCAATGGAATTAAATATTTTATGTATTGAAAAAAATTTTGGCAATAAACAAAAAGATATTAAGGATATAATTATAAACTTAAATTCTAACACTAAACAGGTTACAATTGGTGGTTTAAAATTTATAGCAGATGAATTTAATATAACAGAATCAAATATAAGATGGAATGCTAAAAACATAAAGAATCTCTATGACGATACGAATGGTTTTACAAGTGGAACACTTGGAAGATTCTCTGGAAACTTATCTTTAGTTTTTACTAAGGAAAGTAGTTTGAAAAAAAATGTAATGATACTAACTTGTAATAAGTTTAAAATGAAAGATCGAAAATTTTAATTATCTATTTATAAATAGCTTGCTTGAATCAACATATTTCTCAATACTTTTTCTACAGAATAATAAAATTTCGTCCTCAACTTCTTTTTTATAGAAAACTCTTTGTTCGTCTTTTTTTAAGTGCATGAAAAAGTCTACTTTTTCAGGGTAGAGATTTGAGATTTTTGTATAAAAATTTTTTGGCATTCTAAATGATCCAATAGTCATCGAGTGAACTCGATTTTTATCTATTAAATTAAAAATTAGCTCAAAAAAATTCTTATAAATTTGTTTAAAATTCTCACAATAAATAATTGGATCGAACCTTAAGCCTATTTTCCAACCAGCAGCTTGAAGTTTCTTTATAGCATTTAAACGTTTTAATAATTTAGGAGTCTTATTTTCGTAGATATTTATTATTTCATTTGGACTAATACTAAAGGCAATCACAACATTTGGGTGAGGAATTTTTTTTAATAAAAAGTTTATTTGAGTACTTTTTGTCCTAAACTCTAAAATAATATTTGGGTATTTTTTTAGATTTTTAAGCATATATTTACCAAATTTAGAGATAGGCTCTAAAGCAAGACTATCACAGTCGTATCCAGAGAAAAAATGAATATTTTTTGCATTAGAGCTAATTATTTTCTCTTCGATGGATTTTAAAAAATCTTTATAATTTATAAAAATCACATAGTTTGCTGATCTTAACATTCCTTGTAAAAAACAATATCTACAATCATATATACAATTCAACATATGGGAAAAATAAAAATTCTCGTCTCCTCCAATTGTAAAATTCTTAGGTACAATATTTAAAAAGCTTTTATATTTTTTAGCTAAAATTAAAGCTGGTTTTTGTTTTTGAATTTTAAAATTTTGGTTTTTAACGTTAAAAACTTCTCTATAATTTTCGCAAACAATTAAGTTTCTAGGTCTAACAAGTTTACAAATATCTTTCGTCTTTTTTAAGTTCTTAATTTTTTTTTCAACGTATATAGTATCAATCATGTTTCAATTTATTTCTTAACTTTTTTAAAATTTCTTCCTTTGCGATTTTTCTTATCTCTAAATATTTTATTGGTGATTCAAAGTTTCTTAAATAATTCCAATCCTCCAACACATCTTTTAGTTCGCATTGTTCATTTTCATTAAAATTAAAATTTTTGCAGAAATAAAAAAATTGCTTTTCTATCTCATCGTTTTGACATTTGGTTTTTCTATAATTAATTTTGTTAATCATTTTTAATTTTTTAACCAATGAATCAATTAAATTCAAATTATCTTTTATTAAACCTGAAATATATGGTTTTTCTTTAATATTTATTTTATTGGTTTCATTGTCAGAAATAATTTTAAATAAATGTATTAGTTCACTTGTTGAGAATTTTAATGCTGTACAAAAAAATCCGCTTGATTCCATATCATATAATGATTTGCAATAATTAATGTTTGGCTTGTCACATGTAATGCAGCTATTAGTAAGAAAATTATGTGAAAAGGCTTGAATAGGATAGAAGTTCTGATTGGAGGATTTATCTGTGATTTTGTTGACCAAGTATCCATTCCCAAGCGAATAGTTCTTGTGTCCACAAATTCCTACATTTATCCATATTTGATTTTTTAGTTTAGTATGAACACCGTAAAGATACATAGTGGCAGAAGCAGATCTAATCTTTCCAATACCGCTAATAATTAAAAAAATATTACTATTTACATTCCTAAATACCTGAAACATTTGATCAGATTTTATTTGTTTGAGGTTATAAAATTTAATTATAGGCGAAGACTCCGTATGCGTGGCTACAACAAAGTTAATCATGTTATTTTCTCTTCGGCTTGAAATTATCCGAATATGATTTTAAAATTTGTTTTGGTTGATTGGGGACGAAAACTTCATAGTCTAAATTATTTTTTTCAGCAAAATTAATTGCACTTTGCAAATCATTGAATGAGATTTTAATTTGATCTTCAATATTTTTCGAGCTACTCCAATCAAAATATAAATTTAGTGATCTCTCATTTATATCCATTGATTCTAGATACCATTTTTTGGTATTTTTAATCCCAGACTGCATAGCAGATTTGGATTTTTTATAAATTTTATATTTCAATGTATCCCCACTCAGACCAAGAACCGTCGTATAAGTAATTAAACTTTTTATCTAGAATTTCAAGAGCAAAAATTATATTGCATGCTGTGATTCCTGAACCGCACGAAACAATAATATTTTTTTCAAAAATTTTTTTTCCAACTTTAAATACCTCTTTCAACTTTTTATCCTCTAATAAAAATCCTTCACAGTCAAAAATTTTGTGGAAAGGGATATTTATACTGTTTGGTATTGTTCCTTTTATAACTGATTTTCTAGGTTCTTCTACTTTTCCTTTAAACCTCTCCTCTGATCGAGCATCTACTATTAAAAATTCACTCTTTGAAATTGCTTTTCTTACTTCTAATTTATTTTTTATTTTTGTTTTATCAAAGTTAACTGTGTAGATAGATTTTTTTTGAGTAGATATTTGATTTGTAATTTTTAGCCCTCTTTTTATCCAATTTTTTAAACCTCCATCTAAAATTAATACTTCTTTATGTCCAAATATTTTAAATGTAAACCAAACCCTGCAAGACGTAAAAAAACCTATTTGATCATAAATTATGACTTTATCACAATTTTTAATTCCCATTTTTTGAACTTGGCTTTTAAAAAAACTCTCTTCAGGCATCATATGTGGAATATTTTTTTTAGTTTTATAAAAAAAATCTATATCAAAAAAAATTGCACCTGGGATATGATTTTTTTTATATTCAATATATCCTTTTTTGGGATCTTCTAGAAACCAACTTGCATCCAACACTTTAGTATCATCATTAATTAAAATCTTTGAGAGCTTGGTGCTACTGATTAGATTTATTTCTCTTATTTTTGTAACCATTCTGGTACTTGTAAATTCTTCGAGATTAAAAACTTTCTATTAAAAATTTTACTTTTGTATCGCGTACCGTAGTCACATAAGATTGTTACAATTGTTTTTCCAGGACCAAGTTTTTCTGCTAATTTTTTTGCCCCAACAATATTGATACCTGATGACCCACCTAAAATAAGTCCTTCGTGTTTTAATAGATAAAACACCTCAGATAATGCTTCGTTGTCACTAACTCTAAATGATTCATCAAGTTGTAAACATTGGAGATTTTTAGTTATTCTTCCTTGACCTATACCCTCTGTTATAGAATCACCTTCTGCTTTTAATTCTCCCTTTTTGTAGAAATTATATAAAGCTGAACCATATGGATCAGCTAACGCAATTTTAATATTTTTTTTTTTTCCTTTAAGGAATTTTGAAACACCTGATATTGTTCCACCGGTTCCAACTGAACACACAAATCCATCAACTTTGCCCTCAGTTTGATTCCATATTTCTGGCCCTGTGGTTAGAAAATGTGCTTTCATGTTTGAAATATTGTCAAATTGATTTGCCCAATAAACACCATTTTCATTTTTTATTTCCTTTGATAAAGATTCGGAGAATCTTATATAATTTCCTGGATCTTTGTAAGGAAGTGCTTTTACTTGCCTTAAGTCTGCTCCACACAGTTTTAGCATATCCTTTTTTTCTTCGCTTTGTGTTTCAGGTATAACAATGACCGTATTAATGCCTAATGAATTACTTACTAAAGTTAATCCAATGCCTGTATTTCCAGCTGTACCTTCGACTATTACGCCACCTTTTGTTATTTTTTTTTCTTTTATCGCATCACTAATTATTTGTAATGCTGCTCTATCTTTTACACTTCCTCCAGGGTTTAAGAATTCACATTTTCCATAAATATTACACCCAGTTTCTTCTGACACTTTATTTAATTTTATTAGTGGAGTTTTTCCCACACATTCTGAAAAGTTTTTGTAAAGATTCATCTATTAATTACTCTTTAAATAATCTTTGAACCATTCTAATGCAATTATCGTATTTACAGAATGAATTTTTTTTTTAAACAAAAGTTCAAATGCTTTTCTTGGTGATAACTCCAAAACCTTAATATTTTCATCTTCATTTAAATTACCTTTGATTTTTTTTATTTTTTTAAAAGTGCACTCACAAAAGAATATACTTGTAGATTCATTAGTACTACCAGAACTGTTGAGAACGTCTCTAATAGGCTGGATTTTTTTATATTTTACCTCTATTCCAGCCTCCTCTTGTGCTTCTCTTATTACTGCTGATTTTAAATCTTTATCAGACTTTTCAACTAAACCTGCTATAATTTCAATTTGGAAAGGGTTGTAATTAGATAGTATGGCTCCTAATCTAAATTGTTTAATTAGAATCACTTTATTTTTAACTCGATCGTATGGAAGAATTGCAACTGCATTTTTTGTTATCAGTATTTCTCTCGAAATTATATTTGACCAAGAAGAGTCGAATAACTTATGCTGAAATTTATATCTTTTAACCTTATTGAAGCTATTGAACACTTTATTAATACTTTTAAATTTTAGATTAATTTTTTTTATTTTCATATTTCTTATTTTAAAGTAGTTTAGAAGTTAATTGCAAAATCTTCTTAAATTGTTTAAATCTTGCTATCAAAACATTATCTAATAATCATTAATAAAACGGTATAACGATTGACTTTAAATATAACCAGTTTGTCTAAAAAGTATAACGATTTCTTTGCTATAGATCATGTAAGTCTAAATATTTCTAAACCTGGCATTTATGGTTTACTTGGTACCAATGGTGCTGGTAAAACAACTTTAATGGGTATGATTCTGGGTTTGATACTTCCAACTAAAGGCATGATAAAGATTTTCGGTGAGGAATTTTCACATAAAAGATTTGATATTTTAAAAAAATTAAATTACGAAAGTCCTTATTTAGATTTACCAAAAAAATTAACAGTCAAACAAAATCTAATTTTCTATTCAAGAATGTACGGTGTAAAAGATTTTTTAGAAAAAATTCATGATTTATCAAATAATTTAAAAATAAACGATCTTTTAGACAGACAGTTTGGTTCATTGTCAGCTGGCCAAAAAACAAGAGTTGGCATATGTAAATCATTAGTGAATGATCCTAAAATTCTTTTGCTTGATGAACCCACAGCCTCTCTTGATCCTGATACATCAATTTTCATTAGGAATTTTTTAAAAAAATACCAAAAGTTGAATAAAACTATAATTCTAATAGCCTCACACAATATGCATGAGGTAGAAAAAATTTGTAGTAGAATTATAATTCTTAATAAAGGAAAAATTATTCTTGAAGGAATACCAAAAGTTATTTTAGAAAATAAAAAATTAAATAATTTAGAACAACTGTTTTTAAAATTGAGCAACTGAATGTTTCAAAGACTTTATGCAATGATAAATAGGTATGTAATTCTTGTAATTGGTTCAGGACCAAGGATGATGAGTATTTTTTATTGGCCGTCAATTCAAATAATTTTATGGGGGTTTTTTTCTGATTTTCTTTTAAATAATAATTTGGCAAATAGTATTAATTCACTTTCATTTTTGCTAAGTGCAATAATTCTCTGGGACGTATTATTTAGAGCACAACTTGGTTTATCAATGACTTTTTTTGAGGAATTATGGTCTAGAAATTTGGGGCATCTATTGATTACCCCAATTAAAATTTCAGAAATAATATTAAGTCTGGTGATTACTAGTTTTTTGAGAACATCATTAGGTTTAATCCCAGCTATTTTTGTGGCAAACTACTATTTCGAACTACAATTTTTTCAATTAGGTTTCTATCTTGCATTTTTTTTACTAAATTTAGTTTTTGTTGGTTGGTCTATAGGCTTTGTTGTAAGTGGTTTAGTTTTAAGATACGGTCAAGCATTTGAAGAGTTGGCGTGGGCTTTTATTTTTGTTCTATTACCCTTTTCTTGTGTATACTATCCTTTAGAGGCACTTCCAGATATTTTCCAAATCTTTGCTCTTTTACTTCCTCCAGCACATATTTTTGAAGGAATGAGACAGATTATTGATAATGGACAGGTATCAGTAAATCAATTAATGATGTCTTTTTTATTAAATATTTTTTATTTTATGTTGGCTGTCTTTATGTTTAAAAAAATGATGAATTCATGTAGAAAAAAAGGAAATTTATTTAATTTGGGTGAATAAATTATTGAATTTTATATCTTATATCTACATCCTTTTTATAAAATATTTCACATGATTTTTTGATAAATTCATTTTCATTATTTTTGGTTAAATAATATTTAAGTCTTAAAAAATTAATATTTGAAAAGAAAGTTTTTTTGTAATTTCGTCTATACCATTTTTCTGCTCTACCAAGGCACTTTATACATGCAATAATTTTAATTTTTTTACAAATATTATTTTCTTTTAAAAAATAATAAATTGCTGCGTTATAATCATGGAGTAACTGAGCTTTTTTCCCTATCATTATTCTTTTTTTATCATCAGCTGGTCCAAATGAAAGTATGTTTTTAATAAATGAAAAATTTCCATATTTTGATAATTTCAAGACCAAAGAAAAGTCTTCAACAAAAATTTTAGTATTACAACCTCCTGATTTTTTGACAAATTTATTATCGTACAGATTTGGTGTTGTGCCGGAAAAATTCGAAACCAAAGTTTTTTCTATTGTATTTTTGATAGTATAAAGATTCTCTAATCTTCCTTTTTTAAATTTAATTTCATCAAATTTTTTGAATAATTTATATTTACTGAAAACAGCTACTGATTTTGTTTTTTTAATTACTTCTAAAAGAATTTGAGTGCAGTTTGGTGCCATTATATCATCTCCTCCAACAAGCTTTAAAAAATCACCTTTTGATCTTTTAATGCCGTTTTGAGTTGCAAGTGCTGGCCCTTTATTTTCTTGTGACAAAATAGTTGTATTTTTCCATTTCTTAGTTTTCTCTCTGATAAAATTCAATGAACCATCTGTAGATCCGTCATCAACAAAAATATACTCTTTATCATAGTCACCAATTTGTGAAGAAATCGCATTCAAAACTCTCTCTAAATAAAAAATTTTATTATAAACTGGACATACATAACTTATCTTAGGCATCTAGAATAATCTATCTTTCCAGGTTTTAGGAGTAAGATCATTAATAATTTCAAGATCAAGATGATATCTAAATTTTTTGGTTCCTTTTTTCTTTATAAAAGAAATCATTTTTTTAAGTCCATCGTCAAGAGATGTTTTTGTTTTATAACCAAGAATTTTTCTTGCCTTATCAGCAGAACATGTAGCATTTAGTACTTCCTTAGGTCTTCCCTTAACATATGTTGGATTAAGATTGAATCTTAGATGATTAGAAAGTTTGTTAGCCAATGTATTTATGGAAATAAATTCTTCATCAGGTCCAATATTTATAATTTCTCCTACAACTTTGTCACTAAATGCCATTTTTTTTAAACAATATAAATCATCATCAATGTAAGAAAAACATCGTTTTTGATTCCCGTCACCATATATAATTGGTTGTCTATTTTGTAACATTAAGTTTATCATAATTGAAACCACGTTTCTGTATGGATCATCATATTTTTGTCTAGGACCAATAATATTGTGGGGAACTGCAATTACATATTCTACTCCGTGGGTTTCACATAGGTTTTTTAAGATATTTTCTGCTGCAACTTTTGCTATACCATATGGATCTTGAGGATTTGGTTTGAAATTTTCTTTGAATGGCGTTTTATTAGTACCATATCTTGCCATTGAAGAACAAAACACAATTCTTTTAACATTATTTTCAATAGCTGCACTAAATAATGCAACAGATCCAGTAACAATATTTTGTGCAATTAGGTGAGGTGAAAATACAGACAAACCCTCATAAGCTGTCGCAGCAGTGTGGAAGACTAAGTCACAGTTCTTAGTAATTTTTAACATCGAGTTTCTAAAACAACAGTCATACTGATAAAATTCAGCTTCGGAGGGAACATTATCAATTTCGCCACCTATGAGGCTATCGCAACCCACTACTTTATGCCCTTCTTTTATAAAATTATCTGCAAGATGACTTCCTAAAAATCCAGCAATGCCACTAATAAATATTCTCATACTTTTTTTTTTGGCTCCGGCGACAGGACTCGAACCTGTGACCCAGCGATTAACAGTCGCTTGCTCTACCAACTGAGCTACGCCGGAAAATTAAAATGTTATATTAGATTAATTTTTGTATTTGTAAAAACATTTATTCTTATAATTTGGAGGTGCGGACCGGATTCGAACCGGTGTAGACGGCTTTGCAGGCCGCAGCGTAGCCTCTCCGCCACCGCACCATTGGAAAAGAAATAGAAAAAGCTTATATTGTAATAAAACATATAAACAATATAGTAGTTATTTTTAAATAGGTTTAGAATGTACGATAAATTTTTTGATGTTTCTAGAAAAAACATGGTTAATAATCAAATTATTACAAATAAAGTTGTCAATCCTTTGATTATAGACGCTTTTTTATCAATACAAAAAGAAAAATTTATACCCAAAATTAAAAAGTCAATAGTGTATAGTGATTCGGAGATAGCATTCAATAGTGAAAGATCAATGATAAAATCTTTTTTGCTTGCTAAAATGATCGAATTCTCGAAAGTAAAACAAAATGATTCTATTCTAGTTATTGGTTGTCTTTCTGGCTATTCCGTTGCAATTATATCACAATTTTCAGGTTATGTTTTCGGACTGGAAAATGATTTGAACATGGTGAAGGAGGCAAATACAATTCTAAGTAATATGGCATGCCATAACTGTTCGATAAATTATGGAAAACTATCGGAGGGCTTAAAAAAAAATATGCCATTTGATAAAATTTTTGTTGAAGGAAGCGTGGAATTTATCCCGAATAATATTATTCAACAACTTAAAGAAGGTGGTGAAATTTTTGCAATATTTAAGGAACAAAAATCAATAGTAGGAAAATACAAAGTTGGCTTAAAGTATGAAGGATTGGTCTCTTACAGACACTTGTTTGATGCAAATGCTAAACTTTTAAAAGATTTTAATTTGAAAGATGGTGGTTATGATTTCAAAACTTAACTTAGCGTGTTTTTTTTTAGTTTTTTTACTATTCAAATCTTCTAAATGTGATTTTTTAAGTCCTGAACTTGTTGAGGTTTTGAAAAGTACTTATTTATATAGCCCTAAATTAAAAGTTGAAAGGGAATTACTTATGAAAGAAGACGAGTTGATACCTCAGGCATTTTCAGAATTTAGACCAAAAATTGACGGTTATTATAATAAAGGGAAAATAGACACTGCAATTTCTGGTTCAAATTTTATTGCAGATGGTGTTAGAACTGAAACAAATGCAGGTATAAAAATTACTCAACCAATATTTAATGGAGGAAGTACAATCAATAGTATTAAGTCAGCAAAAAAAAAAATTAAAGCTCAAAGATTAAAACTTAAATATACTGAACAAATTGTTTTGCTCGAGGCTATTAATATATTTTCAAGTTTGGCAGCCAAAAAAAAAGAACTACTTTTAAATCAAAAAAAAGAAGAGTCTTTAAAAAAAAAATTTGAATTAGCTGAAAATCAATTTGAAATTGGTGAAATTACAATGACAGACGTATCTATCGCTAAAGCTAGATTATCTCTGGCAAGATCTGATTTTATAAAAACAGAAAGTGAATTGTTTGCTATAAGAGTAAAATTTAAAGCTTTGGTTGGAATAGAATCACAAAAACCGGAGTTATTTTTCGATTTTCCAGACATTAAAAAAGGTTTAACTCAACTTACTTCTAAAATGACTGAACAAAACCCAGAACTTTTGAGTATTTTATTTAATATTAAAAGTTTGAATTCAGAAATAAAAAGTTTGTATTCTAGAAAATTACCTTCTGTGAAACTTGAAGCAGAATTAAAAAAAAATAAAGGATATTTTAGATCAGATAGTTCTAGGGAAGTAATGAGTGCATTTGCATCCGTCTCTATTCCATTGTATCAGTCAGGTCTTGCATCATCAAAAATTAGAGAATTAAAGAAAGAATTATCTTCAGAAAAAGAATTTCACAAACTTAAAATGAATGAATTCAAATACAATCTAGCTAACTCGTGGTCTGGTTTTAACTCTTCAAAATCAAAAATTGATGCATACAAAACTCAAATTGAGGCAAATCGAAAATATTTAGAGGGTTTGAATCAAGAAATGATGCTAGGTGAAAGAACTTTAATAGATATATTAGATGCTGAAGAAGAGTTAATAGAATCAGAATATAATCTTATAAAAAGCTTTGAAGAAAACTTTAATTCATATTTTGAAATTTTATTTTATATTGGTGAGTTAAATTCGAAAAGTTTAAATTTAAAGGTTAATTTTTTTGATGAAACAAAAAATTTTAATGAGGTCAAGTTTAAATGGCTTGATATTATAGAATAACAAATGTTAGATAAACGATTTAATTCAAAAAAGTCGGAAGATGAATGCTTAGCATCCTGGGAAGAAAAAGCTATTTTTGAGTTTAAGGATGAAAAAAAAAAAGATCCTTTTTCTATAATGATGCCTCCACCAAATATTACCGGCACTTTACATATGGGACATGCTTTAACTTTTTCTTTGCAAGATATTTTGGTACGTTTTCAAAAAAAATTAGGAAAATCAGTTCTTTGGCAAGCCGGGACTGATCATGCTGGAATAGCTACGGAGATAGTAGTAGAAAAAAACTTAAATTTGAACACTGAAGAGAAGAAAGATAAAGGAAGAGAAGAATTTCTTAAAGAAGTTTGGAAATGGAAAGAAAAATCAGGAAATACTATAGTGCAACAACTCAAAAGACTTGGTGCAGCTGTAGACTGGAGTAGACAAAGGTTTACAATGGATCAAGGTTTAAGTTTGGCAGTAAAAAAAACATTCGTAGAACTATATAACGAGGGAATTATTTATAAAGATAAAAGATTGGTGAACTGGGATCCTACATTGCAAACAGCGGTGTCAGACCTAGAGGTTAATCAAAATGATGTTAAAGGAAAACTTTGGTTTCTTAAATATCAAATTTATAACTCTAATGATTTTATTGAAATTGCGACAACAAGACCTGAAACAATTTTTGGAGATACTGGAATTGCAGTACATCCAGACAATAAAAAATATGCTAAATTTATAAACAAATTTGCTATAGTTCCTGTAATAAATAAAAAAATTCCAATATTTGGCGATGAATACGCGGATCCCAAAAAAGGTACTGGAGCAGTAAAAATCACTCCAGCTCACGATTTTAACGATTTTATTGTTGGAAAAAGAAATTCTTTAGAAATAGTTAATATATTTGACAAATCTGCAAAACTTAACATTAATACTCCTCAAGATTTTCGAGGGTTAGATAGATTCTATGCGAGAAAAAAATTAGTTAAATTTTTAAAAGATAATTCCATTATATCCAAAACTGAGGATCATTCAATGACAATTCCAGTGGGGGAAAGAACTGGAACAATAATTGAACCATTATTAACTGATCAATGGTTTTGTAATGCTAAAAAACTATCAGCACCAATAAATGACTTAATAAAAAAAAAAAAAATCAGATTTCATCCGGAAAGTTGGACAAAAACTTTTAATCATTGGATTAAAAATATTGAACCTTGGTGTATTTCAAGACAAATTTGGTGGGGGCACAGAATTCCTGCCTGGTACGGCGAGAATGGAGAAATATATGTTGCCATTGATGAAAATGAAGCTATTGAAAAAGCTAAAGATAAATTCAACGAAAAAAAAATAAAACTTATTCAAGACGAAGATGTTCTTGATACATGGTTTTCTTCAGCATTGTGGCCTTTTTCTACGCTAGGTTGGCCAGAAAAAACAGATGAAATAAAAAAATATTATCCCACAAGTGTTTTAATTACTGGTTTTGATATAATTTTTTTTTGGGTTGCTAGAATGATTATGATGGGACAAAAATTTATTGATGATGTTCCTTTTAAAGATATTTATATTCATCCACTTGTAAAAGATCATGAAGGAAAAAAAATGTCAAAGTCTAAGGGTAATGTTATTGATCCATTAACTTTAATTGAGGTTTATGGAGCTGATGCTTTGAGATTCACTCTTGCAGATTTATCAACACAAGGAAGAGATATAAAATTATCAGACAAACTGGTAGAAAACAGTAGAAATTTTATTACAAAAATTTGGAATGTAGCAAGATTTTTTGAGATGAGTAAATTTAAATATAAAAAAAATTTTAGTACAAACGACAGTAAACTTCTAATAAATTTCTGGATTGTAAAAAAGTTTTTAAATACTCAGGAAAAAGTTATTAACTATGTTGAAAATTTCTATTTTAATAGAGCAACTGAAAAGTTATATCATTTTATATGGAATGATTTTTGTGATCTATATATTGAATTTATTAAACCTTATTTAAAATCAAAGCGATATTTTACTGAAATAAACAATACATTTTCATGGGTGTTTAAAAATATTCTAAATTTATTAAACCCATTTATGCCATTTGTTACCGAGGAAATTTCAATAAGACTTAATTTCATTAACGATCACGAGCTTTTCAACGAAGAAATTAATGTCTTAGAAAATTTAAGATTGAGGGATACCAAACCTCTTGAGAAGTTTATAATGTTAGTAAAAAACATAAGAGAAAATTTTCAAAATGAAAAGTTAAATACAGATTTATACATAAGTACAAAAAAAAATATTAATTTTTTAATAGACAATGAGATAATACTTAATTCAATGTTTGGTTTAAAACAAATAAAAAATGTAAAGATACTGGAATCTAATAAATTTAAAATATTCGTTTCGTCTGAGATAAAATACGGCATTTATAACCACAAGAACAGTTCAAATAGAGATATCCAAAAACAAATAAAATTTTACGAAGAGGAAATTAAGATCTTTGAAAAAAAATTATCAAATGAAAAGTTTAGAAAAAATGCTCCTAAAAAAATTGTTGAAAAAGATCAAGAAAAATTAGCAAAAGCAAAAGAAAATTTGAAACTTTTAGTTTTAAAAAATGATGAAGAAAATTTATTATAGAAATCTTTGTTTTTTGACCAATAAAAAACTTAAAAATGATTATGACATTTTATTTGTATTACCAGGACTTGCATCTAAAGCAGAAGAATATGATTATTTTTTAAAAATTACAAAAAGAAATTTTCAAGTTTTAATACTTGATTTTTTTTTCTTTAAAAATCTTTCACATAAATATGGTGTTGACTATTTATTTTATATTTCAAGACAAATTTATTTATTTTTAAAATTTAAAAAAATTAAAAAATTTCATTTTTATGTTCACTCGATGAGCTCCATTATTCCAATTTTACTTTTTAAATATTTTGTGAAGAAACGAAAATTATCTTATTTAATTAATAATGAAGGTAATTTAATCCCTTCAGACTGTTCTTTTATAACAAAAAAAACGGTTTCATATGATAATAATTTTTTTAAGAACAGTGGATATTTAAATCTAATTAAAAAAACTCAGTTTTCAGATAAATTAGAGATTAAAGATTGGTCAGCAAATTTGTTAGATTTTGATGCTAATAATTTTTATAATTTTTGTAAATCTACTTATTTTTGGTCAAATAAGGTTAATTTATTATTTTACTTTAAAATTTTTTTTAAAAAAAAAATTTACTTATATGGAGAAAAAAGTAAAAATCCTATTGTATTAAAAAAACTTATTGGTTGTAAAATGGTAAAAATTAGTAATTCAAATCATTTTTCTCATATTTATAAAAAAAGTTTTTTTAATAGATCACTTTTAAAACTTTTAACCTAAATTTGCTGATGAAGAAAGATAAGTTACCAAGTAGGCATGTCAGTTTGGGCCCAGAGTCGGCTCCTCATAGATCATATTATTATGCTATGGGAATGACTGAAAAGGATATAAAACAACCATTTGTTGGTGTTGCAACTTGTTGGAATGAAGCCGCACCATGTAATATTTCACTTTCGAGGCAAGCACAATCCGTTAAAGAAGGAGTTATAAAAAAACATGGAACTCCAAGAGAATTTACAACCATCAGTGTAACCGATGGAATTGCTATGGGTCATGAAGGAATGAAATCCTCCCTTGTATCTAGGGATGTTATTGCTGATTCAATTGAAGTAACTATCAGAGGACACTGTTATGATGGATTAGTAGGCATAGCTGGATGTGATAAATCACTACCAGGGATAATGATGTCGATGTTAAGACTCAATATACCTTCAGTATTTTTATACGGAGGTTCAATATTGCCTGGGGTTTATAAAAAAAAAGAAATTACGGTTCAAGATGTTTTTGAAGCTGTTGGTCAATATGCTGCTCATCAAATCTCTGAAACTGAGTTGAAACAAATTGAGAAGGTTGCTTGTCCTTCGGCTGGTTCATGTGGAGGTCAATTTACAGCAAATACAATGGCTTGTGTTTCAGAGGCTATAGGATTAGCAATACCAGGATCTACCTCAACACCTGCACCGTTCGAATCTAGAGACAAATTTGCTCTTGAAGCTGGAAAAATTGTAATGGAGTTAATAAAAAAACAACTTAAACCAAGAGATATCGTAACAAAAAAATCGTTAGAAAATGCAGCAAGAATTGTTGCTTGCAGCGGCGGTTCAACAAATGCAGCACTTCACATACCAGCTCTGGCAAATGAAATTGGTATAGACTTCAGTTTATTTGATGTTGCAGAAATTTTTAAAAACACTCCGTACATAGCAGATTTAAAACCAGGTGGCAGGTATCTTGCAAAAGACCTTTATGAGATAGGGGGAGTTCCAATATTAATGAAAGCTCTGCTTGAGGGAGGCTATCTTCATGAAGACTGTATGACTGTTACAGGCAAAACAATTGGTGAAAATCTATCTGATATAAAATTTAGCACAACAAATCAAAAGATTATTTATTCAACCTCAAACCCAATAACTGAAACAGGTGGTGTTGTTGGATTGAAGGGAAATCTTGCTCCTGATGGCGCGATTGTAAAAATTGCAGGAATGAAATCTTTATACTTTGAAGGAACAGCTAGATGTTTTAATTGTGAGGAGGATGCTTTCGAGGCTGTAAAAAACAAGGAATATAATGCCGGTGATGTTATTATTATTAGATACGAGGGACCAAAAGGGGGACCTGGAATGCGAGAAATGTTAGCAACAACGGCAGCAATATATGGACAAGGTATGGGTGAAAAAGTAGCTTTAATTACTGATGGAAGATTTTCAGGCGCCACAAGAGGATTTTGTGTTGGACATGTTGGGCCAGAAGCAGCTTTGGGTGGACCGATTGGATTGATAAAAAATGGTGACAAAATTCTAATTGATGCACAAAACGGTATTATTAGTTGTGAATTAAGTATTGAAGAACTGGCAAATAGAAAGAAAATATGGAAGATAAAGGAAAATGAATTCGCCTCTGGAGCTTTATGGAAATATTCTCAATTGGTTGGACCGGCAAAGGATGGAGCTGTTACTCATCCGGGTGGAAAATATGAAAAAAAAAATTATTCTGATATTTGATCAATTTTCATCCAAATAGGAACATGATCTGAGGGCTTTGGAAGACCTCTAAAATTTGAACAAATATCAAATGTATTTATTTTGTCAATTAAATTTGGAGTTACCAAAAAATGATCGATTAAAAGTCCGTCATTTCTATCCCATGCAGCTTTTTGATAATCCCAAAAACTAAACTTTTCACCTGGTAAAAAAAATTTTCTTATTACATTAAACATTCCCAATCCAATTATTTCTCTAAAAATATTAATAATCTTTTTATGACCCAGCGCATCGTTTTTCCATTCATTAAAATTTTTTACATCTTTAAAGTTTTCTAAAACATTAAAATCTCCACCCAAAATTAATTTTTTTTCTCCATAAATATACGATTCCAAAAGACACTTTAGGTTTTTTAGCCATTCTACTTTATATTCAAATTTTTTATCATCTGTTACTGGATTCCCGTTTGGAACATAAACATTACATAAATCAATATCGTGATCTACCAAATGAATCATAATGAATCTTGCTTGAAGATCAGTATTAATTTGTTTATTAATGTTCTCACAAATATTTATTTTGATATTTTTTTTTACAGCAATTGCAACACCGTTTCTGGCTTTTTGACCAATAACAAAACAATCATAATTTAGATTTTCAAAAAAAAGATAAGGAAATTGACTTTCTTCACATTTGATCTCTTGTAAAAATAAAATGTTTGGCTTAACTTTATTAATAAATCTCAATATTAATTCTTCTCTAATCCTAACTGAATTTATATTCCATGAAGATAGAATCATGAAGACTCAGATTGAGAAAGAGGTGCCACAACCACAAGTTGATGAAGCTTTTGGATTTTCAATTCTGAAATAGGATCCCATCATATCAGAAACAAAGTCTATTTTTGATCCACTAATTATTTCAAGAGAGGTTTTGTCGACTAATATTTTTACTTTATTAAAGTCAAATACTTGATCATCTTCACCGATCTTGTCCTCGAAATAAAATTTGTAAGAGAATCCTTGACACCCACCTCCATCAATAGAAACCCTAAAAAAACATTTTTCATGATTTTTCTTTTTACTTACCTCTAAAATTCTTGAAATAGCGTTATTTGTGACAGTAATCATTGCTGAATTTTTTTTTTAGTTTAATCTCTTATACCAGAATATTTTTTAAAATCAAAGCTTAGGTAAATGAATTATTCTAAATTTTCAACATTCGCTTCGCAGACAAAAGGAAGAGTTTTTTTAGAAAAACCGGATAAACATCGAACATGTTACATGAGAGATAGGGACAGAATTATTCATTGTGCTGCTTTTAGAAAATTAAAGTACAAAACGCAGGTTTTTGTATACCATGAGGGTGACTATTATAGAACGAGATTATCTCACAGTATTGAAGTTTCACAGTTGGCAAGATCAATTTCAAAAATATTTAAAGTCAATGATGACCTCGCAGAAGCAATTGCATTAGCACATGATGTAGGCCATACTCCTTTTGGTCATGCTGGAGAGGAAGCACTCAACAGTAAATTACATAAAATTGGAGGATTTAACCACAATTTCCAAGCATTAAAAATTTTAACTTTATTAGAAAAGAAATATTTTGGATTTGATGGATTAAATCTTTCATGGGAGACTCTTGAGGGTATATTAAAGCATAACGGACCGGTAAAAGAGAAAATTCCTTCATATATTTACAAATTTGTTAATTTTTTTGAAGGAGATTTGGGATTGAATGCGTCATTTGAAGGCCAGATAGCCTCTATTTCAGATGATATTGCATATAACAATAACGATATTGATGATGGTCTTCATGCTGAATTGTTTACTATAGAAGAACTCGAAAACGTAACTCTAGTTAGGGAAAGTCTAAAAAAAATTAAAATTAAAAACTTTAGAAATGACAATTATAAATTAAGGCATGAACTAGTGAGATTACTAATTAATACCATGATAAATGATCTAGTAATTAACACAAAAATAAATCTTTTACATTTAAAACCTACAGATGTTTTTGATATTATTAGAATTAAAAAAAATATTGTGAGTTTTAGTGATGATATGGTCCATAAAGAAGAAGAATTAAGAACATTTTTAAAAAAAAAAATGTATAATCACATAACTGTTAAAACAATGACGTTTAAGGCTAAAAAAATTGTTTTAGAACTTTTTGATTTATTTGTTGAAGAATTTCAACTTTTACCAAAAGTTTGGAGAACTTTTGAAACAAAAAGCGAGCTTATGCTTAATGTGGCAGATTATATTTCGGGTTTGACAGACAAGAACGCTATTTCAATTCATAATAAATTTTTTAATTTGTATAATATCTAAAATGTACTTTTATGAAAACTTAAAACTCACTTTATTCGATATCCTTAAACTTATGAGTCAACAAAAGATTTTGAGAAACAAAGGTTTTGAAAAAAAAAAATTTAATGTTGAGACTTCTTCTAACTCTGATTTTGGTGATATTTCAACAAACATTGCCATGGTATATTGGAAAGATTCAGTCTTTAATTTATATGAATTCGCAGAAAATATAAAAGAGAAACTACTTAAAAAATCAGATATTGAAATGGTTGAGATCAAAAATCCTGGGTTTATAAATATCTTTTTAAAAAAGTCATTTATTCAAAATCAATTAAAACTAGTTCAAATTAATAAAATAAAAAAGGTGAGTAACAAAAAAAAAATAAATATTGAATATGTTTCAGCCAATCCTACTGGTTTAATGCATGTTGGTCATGCAAGAGGTGCAGTTCTCGGAGACTCTCTTGCAAATTTATTAAAATCAGTCGGTCATGATGTTGTAAAAGAATATTATATTAACGATGCTGGAAAACAAATTGAATTTTTAAAAGATACAATCTTATTCCATAAAAATAATAAAAAAAAAAAATATAAAGATGATTTTTTAAAAAATTTGTATCCAGGTGAATATTTAGAAAAAGTTTCAGAAAATATTAGTACAGACTTATTTACAAACGAAAATCTCGAAAATTCAGAAGAAATAAAAAAAAATGCTGTAAATTATATTTTAAAAGATATAAAAAAAGATTTAAAGGATATTGGAGTTCATCACGATGTCTTTGTCTCTGAAAAAGAGATTTCTACTGATACGCAAGTAAAAAATATTATTTCAATTTTAAAAAAAAAAAAATTAGTATACGAAGGGTTTCAAGATAAACCTAAAGGAATTGATAAGAAAAATTGGATCAAAAAAAAACAATTATTATTTAAATCTAAATTACTCAATGATGATTCTGATAGAGCTTTAATTAAACCTAACGGAGATTTAACTTATTTCATGTCTGATATAATATATCACGGAAAAAAAATTGAGAAGAAGTATGATATTTTAATTAATATCTGGGGCAAAGATCACAGTGGATATGTAGCAAGACTAGAAAATGCAATAAAATCAGCATTTAATGAAGATTTTAAATTGAAAGTAAAGCTTACAGCTTTAGTAAACTTGATCAAAGATAATAAAGTACTAAAAATGTCAAAAAGACAAGGTACATACATTACTTTGAGAGATGTATTAAAAGAGGTTGGAAAAGATGCATTGAGATTCATGATGATATCTAGAAGTTCAGATAAAGTTTTGGATTTTGATTTTGATTTAATTAAATCTAGAAACAAAGATAATCCAGTTTTTTATGTTCAATATGCTCACGCTAGATGTTGTTCAATAAATAAAATTGCCAATCAAATCTTTGAAGAAAAAATTACAAAGAAGGAACTAGACTTTTCTTTGCTTAATTTACCAGA
Source organism: uncultured Alphaproteobacteria bacterium (assembly GCA_902523675.1). Taxonomy (GTDB): domain Bacteria; phylum Pseudomonadota; class Alphaproteobacteria; order Methylaequorales; family Methylaequoraceae; genus SP4073. Next base: position 50,607 of record CABZAL010000003.1, read on the forward strand.
AGAAATATCACTTATTAAATTATTGTGTTTATTTAATAAAAACATAGAATTAGCTGTAGAAAGTTATGAACCCAATAAGTTAACAAATTATTTATATGAGTTATCAAAAAATTTTCACTCTTACTGGTCTCTTGGCACTTTAAATAGTGGTAAAAGGATTTTAGTTGAAAAGAATATAAAATTATCTTCAGCTAGATTAGGCTTGGTAAATGGTGTTAAAAAAATTATTTCCCAAGGTTTAAAAATATTAGATATTTCTTCGCCAAGTAGCATGTAAAGATTATGAAATTATTAAAATTATCATTTATTACAATTTCTTTTATATTGAATGTAAGTTTAATTTTTTACACATATAAGGTTGCGGTGCCAGAAAAATCATTGATTGTATTAGAACCAGAAAAGCTGAAGTATAAGAAAAAAATACCATATTTAAATGAAACAAAAAAGTTAGAAGTTTATGAAATTATTAACTCAGAAGATAAAATAAAGGTTACAGATTCAATAAAAATTAAAAAACAAAATTATGACAAAATTTTAAAAGCTAACATAAACTCTAGTAAAAATGAATACCGAATACAAATTGCGTCATTAAAAGACGAAAATAAAATAAAAACAGTTTATGAACAGATTAAGAATGAGTTTCCAAAATATTTTCAAGACAAAGAACCATTTATAGAAAAAAAATATATTGAAAAAAAAGGTAATTTTTATAGAGTTCAAAGTCAAGAGTTGTATAATAAAAAGGATGCAAAAAAATTGTGTAAATTATTAGCTTTGAAAAAATTTAATTGTTATATGGTAAAAGTTAGTGCCAAATAAAATACCAGATGGTATTATTTTATCTTGCAAATCTTTTAGACTAGAAAAGAAAGAAATCGATTTTTTTTCTAAAACCAACCCTTTTGGATTTATCTTATTTTCAAGAAATTTTAAATCAAAATCACAAGTCAAAAAATTAATTTCAGACCTAAAAATTATTACTAAAAACTCTGAAGCTCTTATTTTTGTTGACCAAGAAGGAGGTAAAGTCCAAAGATTTAACAATGATGAGTTTAGCACTATTCCTGATCAAAGATATTTCGGTAATATTTATAAAAAAAGTAAAAAAAAAGGTCTAAAACTCTCTTACTTAAATGCAAGAATAATCGCTCACGAATTAAAAGAAATAGGAATCGATGTAAACTGTTCACCTGTCTTAGACTTGTATAGACAAAATTCTAATAAAATTATTGATAGTAGATCTTTTGGTTCTCAGGCAAAAACTGTTACGGAACTTGGTAGACAGTATTGCATCGCATTTTTAGATGGTGGTATTTTGCCTGTAATAAAACATTTTCCTGGACATGGTAGAGCAAAAGTAGATAGTCATTTGGATTTACCTATTATCAAGACAGCCAAACATATTCTTTTAAATCATGACATCAAACCTTTTAAAAAGCTAAATGATCAAATTTTTATAATGATTTCACATATCCTGTATGAAAAATTAGATAAAAAGATTGCTCCATATTCTAAAAAAATATTAATAAAACTTTTAAAGGAAAAATTAAAATTTAAAGGATTAACTATTTCTGATGATATTTCCATGCTAGCTCTAAAGGGGTCTCTTAAAAAAAGAATTAAGAGTTGTTATGTTGGAGGTTGTGATTTGGTAATGTATTGTTCAGGCGATCTTAGAGAAATGAAAATGATCTATGAGTTTTCAAAACCGATCGAAAAAAAGAAATTTGAATACTTTAAAAACTTTATGAGTAATAATAAGGTAAAAAAAATTAATATCAAAAAAGCAAGAAAAAAAGTATATGAATCAAGAATTATATGAAAAATCATTGGACAACGAATTAACTGTAAACATAAGCGGTTATGAAGGCCCCTTGGATCTATTGTTAGATTTGTCAAAAAAGCAAAAAGTTGATATTTTAAAAATATCAATTTTGGAGTTAGCTGAGCAATATTTACTTTTTATTAACGAAAATATAGAAAATATTAAATTAAATGCCGATTATTTAATCATGGCTTCTTTTTTAGCATTTTTAAAATCTAAACTTCTTCTTCCTGAAAAAGACAAAGAGGTTTCAGAATTAGAGGAAGACATTACTCAAAGAATAGCTCATTATAATGCAATAAAAATAGCAACCTCAGAATTACTAAGTTTACCAAGACAAGATATTGACTTTTTCATAAACAAATTTAGTAAGGAATTTTTTATAAGCGAAAATATTGTAATTAATGCCAATCTTTCTGATTTAATTAATGATTACATTAAATTGTATAATAGAAATCATAAAGAGAGTCTGAAAATAAATGAAGATAAATTATATTCAGTTCAAAACGGCTTAGAATGGCTTAAAAAAATTTTTAATTTTCGTTATGATGAGTGGAGAAATATATTTGAATTTTTGCCAAAAAATATTTATGACTTAAAACTTAAAAAATCTGCTACAGTATCAATACTTTTGGCTTCATTAAGCATGGTTAAAGACGGTTCAATAGAATTATCGCAAAAGAAAAATTTTAGTGATATCTTTATCAAGATTGGAAAAAAAAATGGATAGAAACATAGCAGAAAGTTTGATTGAAGCACTTATTTTTTGTTCAGACGAACCTTTATCTGAAAACTATTTAAGCAATGTATTAAATAAGCATGGAAAATTTAATGTCAGAGAAATACTTCTAAAAATTAAAACAAGTTACGATAAAAGAGGTATAAATCTTGTAAATATTGAAAAAAAGTGGTTTTTTAAAACATCACTTTCAATTAAAGATTACCTAAAAATAGAACACGAAAAAAAAAGAAAATTATCTAAAGCTACAATGGAAACACTTGCAATTATATCATATCATCAACCTGTGACTAGAGCAGAAATTGAAAAAGTAAGAGGAAAACCAGTATTCAAAGGCACTTTGGATATTTTATTAAATCTTAAATGGATTAAACCTCATGAAAGACGAGAAACACCTGGACGTCCTGTAACATGGGTTACAGACTTTGAATTTTTAAAACATTTTGGATTAAGTAAAATTTCAGATTTACCAAAGATTGATGAATTAGAATCAATAAGTTTTAATAAAAATTTAACATAACTTTTTAAGGAGAAAAACATGTTTGGACTTGGTCATTGGGAAATAATATTAATTTTAGTTATAGTACTTATCCTTTTTGGTGCAGGTAAATTACCAAAAGTAGCCGGTGATATAGCAAAGGGCATAAAATCGTTTAAAGCCGGACTAAAGGAAGAAGATTTAGAAAAAAAACGTCTTTCTAAAAAGCAAGAAAAGAAATAATAATGTTCAATATCGGATTAATTGAATTACTTATTATTGTTTTTTTTTCCCTTATTTTGGTTAAGCCTCAAGATTTCCCAAAAATTGCTAATCATATTGGTTTATTTTATAGAAAAATAAACAGATACTTTTTTAATCTTAAACATGATTTTTCAAACTTTGAATTGGATGAATCAGCAAAAGAGATCAAGGCAAAGAAACTAAAGAATAAAAAATGAGCTATTTTGATCATATTAAGGAGTTAAGAAAAAGATTAATTTTTTGTTTTTTATTCATGCTTGTATGTTTTATTTTTTTTTTTTTTAATGCAGAAATAATAAGCAATATTCTGTCTAAACCATTATATAATCTGTTTTCAGATAACGATGAAAAAAGAATGATTTTCACAGGGTTACCTGAAGTATTTATTTCATATTTAAAAATTTCCTTGTTTGCTTCATTTCTTAGTTCATTTCCTTTCTTCATTTTGCAATTTTCTATATTTATTTCTCCAGCTTTGTATAAAAAAGAGAAAGTTTTTTTTAAGCCAATATCATTTCTTATACCCATTCTTTTTTTCCTAGGAGTAATTTTTGCTTATTTTATTTTGATTCCAATCATTTGGAAATTCTTTTTGTCGTTCGAATCTGCTCAAAGTTCAGATTATTTTTCAATTGAACTAGAGTCTAGAATGGGAGAATATATGAAATTAATAATGTATCTTCTATTTTCTTGTGGGTTATCATTTCTGTTTCCTGTATTATTGATCATTCTTGCAAAATTAAAAGTAGTAAGTGTTGAAAGTTTAAAGAAACAGAGAAAGTTTTTTTTTATAGGAATATTAATTTTTAGTGCAGTTTTTACTCCCCCTGATATAATTTCTCAATTAGGAATAGCAATTCCTTTAATTTGTTTTTTTGAAATTTCTTTATTACTTATTAATGTTTTAATTAAAAAATAGTCATATGCATGATATTAAGTTTATAAAAAATAAACCAGAGATATTTGATAGGCTTCAAAAAAAAAGGAATGAGAAAGTAAAAAGTTCAGAAATTCTTGAAATATACAATAAGTACTTATCTCACATTAATAAGATTCAAGAACTTCAAAAGATTAGAAATAATGAATCAAAAAAAATAGGACTCATCTCTAAAATTGAAAGTAAAACCAAAATAGATTTGCTCAAAAAAAATGTGGGGAATTTAAAAAAAAAAATCTCTGATTTAAATTTTCTTGCTGATAAAGAGTATAGTAACTTAACAAGAATCTTATCTCTAGTACCTAATCTACTTGATGAGAAAACACCATTTGGTGAAAGTGATTTAGATAATAAAAAAATTAAGGAATTTGGTGAAAAAAATGAATTTAGTTTTCAGCCATTAGATCATGTTGTCATTGGAGAAAAACTTGGTTTATTAGATTATACTTCTGCAGCTAAACTTTCTGGATCTAGATTTTCAGTACTAAAATCTGAATTGGCTTTATTAAGCAGAGCTCTGATGAATTATATGTTAGATAAACATACAAAACAAAATGGTTATAAAGAAATTAAAGTCCCAGAATTGGTCTTGAAAGAATGTTTATATGGAACTGGTCAATTGCCAAAATTTAAAGATGATTTATTTGAAACTAGAGAAGGTCTTTGGTTAATCCCAACAGCTGAAGTTTCTCTAACAAATCTATGTAGAGAAGAAATTTTAAATTACAAGAATCTTCCATTACGATACACTTCGTTTACGAATTGTTTTAGATCTGAAGCTGGGTCTGCTGGAGTAGATACCAAAGGATTGATTAGAGAACATCAATTTGGAAAAGTAGAATTAGTTTCAATTACAAAACCAGAGTCTTCAATGAATGAGCTTGATAGAATGATTGAATGTGTTGAATCAATTCTCAAAGATTTAAATTTACACTATAGAGTTATGGAATTATGTTCTTCTGATGTTGGATTTTCCTCATCTTACACTTTAGATTTTGAAGTTTGGATGCCGGGACAATCAAAATTTAGAGAAGTTTCTAGTTGTTCTAATTGCAAAGATTTTCAATCGAGAAGGATGAAAATGAGAACTAAAAATAATGAAACAGGAAAAATTATTTATCCTCATACACTTAATGGGAGCGGTTTGGCAATTGGTAGAATAATAGTAGCAATTTTGGAAAACTTTCAGGAAAAAAACGGGGAAGTAAATATTCCTAAAGTTCTTTGGGATTATATGGGAGGAACAAAAAAACTATTAAATTTAAAAGATTGAATAGATGAAAAATTCAAAAGAAGAATTAATACAAGAATTAAAAGCAAATGGAATTGTAGATTCAAAAGTTTTAGACTCTATAAAACTAGTTCCAAGATCATTTTTTGTTGAAAACTCAATAAAGTCTAGATCAAACTCAAATATCGCATTACCAATTGAATGCGGACAAACCATTTCTCAACCTTTGGTAGTAGCTTTTATGACGCAAAATCTATTTTTAAATAAAAGACTTCGAGTTCTTGAAATTGGGACCGGAAGTGGTTATCAAACAGTCATTTTATCAAAATTATCAAGATTTGTTTACACAATAGAAAGATATTTATTTTTAAAAAAAAAAGCCGAAGAGAAGTTTAGAAAATTAAATATAACTAATATTTTTTGTAAACATGGAGATGGAGGTTTGGGTTGGTATGATCAAGCACCATTTGATAGGATAATGATAACAGCAGCTGCTCCAGAAATACCAATGATTCTTTTAGATCAACTCAAAGATGAGGGAGTGATGATCATACCAATTGGTGAAGAGAATGATGCGCAATATCTGACTCTGATACAAAAAAAAGGAGAATCTTTTTCAAAAAAGAATTTAATGAAGGTAAGATTTGTTCCATTGCTTGAAGGAAAAGTTAACAAATGAAAATCTTTTTTATCTTTTTTTTACTAATTTCATTAAATAATTGTGAAAAATTTTTTTATGGTGAATATGAAATATTTGAAAAAAAAAAAATCAAAAAAGATTCCAGAAAAAACATACATATTGTAAAAAAAGGAGAAAATTTATATTTAATTTCAAAAAAATTTTCAATTTCAATTGATGAAATAATTAAAAAAAATAACATAAAGTCTCCGTTTAAAATTTTTCCGAATCAAAAACTTATTTTACCAAAGAAAAAAATTTATACTGTCATTAATGGGGATACTTTGTATTCAATTTCTAGAAAATTCAACGTTGATCAATATAACTTGTCTAAACTAAATAAACTAGAAACTATTAATATGATTTACATTGGGCAAAAACTCATAATCCCAAATTATTCGAGAATTATCAAGTCAAAAGTCGATTTAGCTAATGATAAAATAACAAAAAAGAAAAATACAAGAATTAACCAAAAAAAGAATAAAACAATTTTTATGTGGCCTGTTAGAGGCAAAATAATTTTAAAATATGGAATGATTAAGCCTGGATTGCACAATGATGGAATTAACATTGCTGCAAGTAATGGTGAAGATGTTGTTGCATCTAGACAAGGAAAGATAATTTATGCAGGAAATGAAATTCCTGGTTATGGTAACTTAATTTTAATTAAACATGATAAAAAATGGATAACAGCTTATGCCCATTTATCTGAAATTACAATTACAAAAGGCGCTCAGGTTAAAAAGGGTGAAAAAATTGGAAGTGTAGGCAGTTCTGGAAGAGTTAACACCTCCCAGTTGCATTTTGAAATAAGAAAAGGTAAAAGAGCTCTAAATCCAAGAGAATATTTATTGTAACTTTTATAATGTTTTAGATTTTAAATTAGTAACAAATTGCACTGCTGTTCTTCCTGAATAATCACCCTTAACAATTGACCACTGTAATGCCTGCTTTTCTAAATCTTTATCAATTTTAATTCTATTAATTTTTGCATAAAGATTAATTAAACTTAAATACTCTTCTTTACTTGCCTTGTAAAAACTTAATATCAAGCCAAATCTGTCATACAATGCGACTGCGTTATTCCGTTGATCATTGATTTGAACTTGATTAAAATTTTCATTATTATCTGGATTTATAATATTTCTGACATTTGATGTAACGTAAAACCTTATATTTTCTGAGTTACTCAATACACTACCCTGAACTAGAACCTTTAGAATCTTAAATTCTTTAGAATTTATATCTAAATTAACATCATCAATAAAGACAATAAACTTTTGTTGATATTTTTTTAAATTGTAAATGATTTCAGGCAGATATATTATATCACTACATAATATTTCGATAAGTTTGATATTTTTATTAGCGTTTAATAAATATTGATGATTTGACAAAACTAAGGAGGATTTTCCCATACCTTTGGATCCCCACAATAAAATATTGCAACTATCGTCATTATTTATAAATGAAAGAGTGTTTTCATATAAAATTTTTTTTTGTTTTTCTATACCAATTAAATTTTCAAGAGATGTTTGGATTGATGGTATTATTCCAACTATCTTTTTTAATGTCGAAATGAATACAAAAAAATTATTTTTATCTAAATTTTTTTTTGATAGCATTTGAAAATTATTCCTTGTATTCATGTTTTACTACAATTATTGTGTAAAAAAAAAATATTTTTTTAAATTTTAATTAAAATTTTTATCAGAGGTTTTAAATGTTTAATTACGCTTTCGCTCAATCAAGTTCTCAACAACCATCATTATTTGCTTCTTTCATCCCGTTAATATTAATTTTTATAATATTTTATTTTTTATTAATTAGACCTCAACAGAAAAAGGCTAAAGAACATAAAATTTTATTAGATTCAATTAAACGTGGTGATCAAATTCTTACAAGTGGAGGTATGATTGGTAAAGTCATAAAGGCTGATGCTAATGAATTAACTGTTGAAATATCTAACAATGTTAATGTAAGAATATTCAGATCAACTGTATCTGATGTTTTAAATAAAAAATAAGATGTTAAATTTTAGTAAGTTCAGATTTTTTTTCATTTTTGGAGTGTGTTTGCTAAGTATTATTTTTCTTGTACCTAACTTTTATGGTAAAAGTGAAATCACAGCTTTTCCAGCATATTTTCCAAAAAAACAATTTAATTTAGGACTTGATTTACAGGGTGGTTCTCATCTTTTATTAGAAGTAGATGTCAATACTGTTTTAAGGGAAAAATCAAATGATATAGTTGATGAGGTAAGAAAAATTTTGAGAAAAAAAAAAATTAAATATAGTAATCTAGGTTCTCGAGGAATTGGTGCGACTGTTACTATTAAAGATAAAGCTCTTTTTAAAGAAGCAAAAAAACTTTTAAAAGATTCTTTAAATAGGGATATAATGATAGAGGAAATAAAAAATTCAAAATTAAACTTTTCTTTTTCAGAAGAAAAATTACTAGACATAAAAGTTAAAACTGTCAACCAGTCGATTGAAGTTATAAGAAAAAGAGTAGATGAAACTGGAACTAGAGAGCCAAATATTCAGAAACAGGGTGATGATAGGATTGTAGTTCAATTACCAGGCATTAAGAATCCGGAAAGAGTAAAAGCACTTATTGGAAGAACAGCTAAACTAAATTTTCATTTGCTAGATCCTACTACTGTTGAATTAGCAGACCAAAGAGGAAAACTACCACCAGGAACTTTTAAAGTACCCAATGCAGATCCGACTGCTTATGAAAAAGAATTTATTGTGAAAAAAAGAATTCTTTTATCAGGTGATAGGCTAAATGATGCGGCAGCTACTGTAGACCCACAATCGGGAGGTTATGTTGTAGCCTTTGAATTTGATAGTAAAGGTGCTAAGAAGTTTGGTAAAATTACAACTGAAAACACATATCAAAGATTGGCAATTCTTTTAGATAATAAGGTTATAAGTGCCCCACAAATTAGAGAACCTATTACAGGCGGTCAAGGAAATATTTCAGGAAGATTCAGTCCAGAAGCAGCAAATGATTTAGCAGTTTTATTGAGAGCAGGTTCCCTTCCAGCCCCAATTAAAGTAATAGAAGAGAGATCGGTTGGACCCAGTCTTGGAGCAGATTCAATAGAGGCTGGAAAAAAAGCATTAGTTTTAGGATTTATATTAGTAATATTATTTATGTTTTTAAACTATGGAATTTTTGGAATATATGCTGATATTGCAATAATATTTAACTTATTTTTGATTGTATCAACCTTAAGCTTGATTGAAGGAACTTTAACAATGCCTGGAATTGCTGGTATTGTATTAACAGTAGGTATGGCTGTTGATGCAAATGTTTTAGTTTTTGAAAGAATCAAAGAAGAACTTTCTTCTGGAAGATCTCCAATAAATTCTATCGATTTAGGTTATAAACAAGCGTTTAAAACAATCTTAGACGCCAATATTACAACTCTTATTGCAGCATTATTATTGTTTAATTTTGGATCTGGTCCCATAAAAGGCTTTGCAGTGACCTTGTCTATAGGAATTCTTTCATCAATGTTCACAGCTCTTATGCTGACAAAAATTTTAATAATAATGTGGGTAAAAAAAACAGAGCCTGAGAAAATTTATTTATGATAAAACCTTTAATTAACTACAAAAGAAATTTTAACATCAATTTTTTTAGCGTAAGAAAAATTGCGCTTGTGCTATCTATATTTTTAATTTTTTTCTCTTTTTTTACATTCACAAAAAAAAACTTAAATCTTGGAATTGACTTTATTGGGGGTATAATGATAGATGCAAAATTTGAAAATTCCCCAGACTTAAACTTGTTAAGAAATGATATTGATTCGTTATCCTTAGGTAACTTTGAAATCCAAGAATTTGGAACTAGTGATAATATTCTTATCAAATTAGAGAAACAAGAGGGTGATGAGGATGCTCAACAACTTGCAATAAACAAAATTAAAAACATTTTACCTCTTAATGTTGATTATAGAAGGATAGAATATGTTGGTCCTAAAGTAGGAAAAGAATTACAGTTAATGGGTTTAAAAGCTATTATCTTCTCATTAATTGCAATGTTTGCATACATTTGGTTCAGATTTGATGGCTGGCAATTTGGTTTGGGAGCAATTATAGCTGTTGTTCATGATGTTTTTACAACCATTGGTTTTTTCGCACTAACTCAAATTGAATTTAATTTGGCATCTATTGCTGCAATTTTAACAATAGCAGGTTATTCGATTAATGATACAGTTGTTGTATTTGATAGAATAAGAGAAAATATAAATAAATTAGATAATTTCGAATTTAGTAAATTACTAAATAAATCAGTAAATGAGACATTAGCTCGTACACTAATGACTTCTATTACTACATTGATAGCACTTTTATCATTAGCAATTCTAGGCGGAGACGTAATAAGAGGATTTATTGTTGCAATGTTATGGGGTGTAATTATTGGAACATACTCTTCAATTTTTATTGCTTCTCCTTTAATAGCATTGCTAGGTTACAATGCCCAAAAATCTAAAGAAAAATAAATTGTATTCAAAAAAAATTAAAAACTAATTTTACGGTCATTTGTAAAAATAAATTTTGTATTGGTTTATGAATGCTCAAACTAAAAATATGAATTTAAATAGTTTAAAAAAAAAAAATTATTTTAGATATATTCAAATTAAAAAATTCGAATATTTAAAAATTGAAGAACTCTCATTAATTTTTTTATTTGAAATTGAAATTCTAAAAATATTTACATCAATTACCGAACCAACTTTAAAAAAAATTAGATACCAATGGATAATTGAAGAAATTGAAAAAGAAAGAGAAAATTTAGCCATAGTTTCTAAATTACTAAATTTATTTAAAAAAGAAAAAATAAAACAAGATATTATTAATATTTTATCAAACTTTAGAGATTTTGAATTCGATTTTCATAACACTGAAGACATAATTATTTTTTTTAAAAAAATTAATCAAATTTATAATAGGATTTTTTCATTATTGACAATGAAAGAAAAAAATCCATTTAATATTTCTTTTTCTAGCCAATTAATTTATTTTTTTTATTTTAGAAAATTTATAGAAGAAGAAGTTTCAAAAAATTTATTAACTCTTTATGAAAGGTCTAGATTTAAAAGTAACAACAATGTGGAGAAATCATTTATAAATTTATTCTTTAAAAAAGTATCAAAAAAAAAAAAATTGAAAATTAGTAAACTTGAATTTATTTTTAACCTAATATTTGATAATTTAAATTAATGAAAAACAAAATTTATATTATATTTTTTTTCGGTTTAGTAAGCTTACTGTTTTTAGTATTAAGTCTTTTTTTAAATATAAATTTTTTAATATTTTTTTTTATATCTTTTTTTATTTTAATATTTATTCAATTTTACACTTTACGTGAATGTATTCTGAGAATTGAGATGCTTTTTAGTAATAAAAGTAAAAGTGATGATGAACAAATAACAGCAAAAAACAATCAAAATGCTCAAGAACATCCAATTATAATAGCTGCCAAAAAACGACTCGAAAAAAAGTCATAAACTTTCCCTTAGGCAAGTTGCTGTTGAATTTTGTTTTTCAAATAACAGACCTTCTACATTACCTTCATATAATATAAAACCCCCTTTCTCTCCACCATCTGGCCCTAAATCTATAACCCAATCTGAGGATTTAATCACATCTAAATTATGTTCAATGACGACTACAGTATTTTTTTTCTCTACTAATTTATGCAAAACTTCAAGCAAATTTTTTACATCATGCGAGTGCAACCCAGTAGTGGGCTCATCTAAAATATAGATTGTCTTACCTGTAGATCTTTTAGATAATTCTTTAGAAAGCTTAATTCTTTGTGCTTCTCCACCAGATAATGTAATAGCTGATTGTCCGATTTTAATATAATTTAAACCTACTTCATTGAGAGTTTCTAATTTTTTGTATACAGACGGTATTGCTTTAAAGAAATTCATACCCTCTTCAACTGTCATGTCAAGAATATCTGCTATATTCTTATTTTTAAATTTTACCTCCAAAGTTTCTCTATTAAATCTTTTTCCCTTACATACTTCGCATTTCACAAAAACATCAGATAAAAAATGCATTTCAATTCTTATCATTCCATCGCCCTGACAATTTTCACATCTACCTCCTTTTACATTAAATGAAAATCTGCCTGGTAGATATCCTCTCACTTTTGATTCTGGTAAATTTGCATACCAGTCTCGTATAAAAGTAAAACAACCTGTATAAGTCGCTGGATTAGACCTTGGCGTTTTTCCAATCGGATTTTGGTCTATTTTTATAACTTTGTCGATATGCTCGTATCCTAAAATTTTTTTACAGGGTAAAGGATTTTCTTTGGATGAATTTAGTTTTTTGGATAAGTTTTTAAATAATGTTTCAATAATTAATGATGACTTACCACCTCCAGACACCCCAGTAACAGAAATAAAATTTTCTAGAGGAAATGTAACATTAACATTTTTTAAATTATTACCAACAGCACCTTCAACGTTTATTACTTTGTAACTTTGAATTCTCTTATTCTTTTTATTAATTTTAACCTTATTATTTAGGTACTTTGCAGTAAGGCTTTTATGATTTTTTTTAACCTTTTCTGGTGTTCCTTGAGCCACAACTTCCCCTCCATTAATTCCCGCACCGACTCCAATGTCGATGAGGTAATCAGCAGCCAAAATCGTTTCTTCATCATGTTCAACAACTAGAACACTATTTCCAAGATCTCTTAATTTATTAAGGGTTTTAATGAGCTTTTTATTGTCTTTCTGATGAAGTCCAATTGATGGTTCGTCCAAAACATACAACACACCTGTCAACCCAGAACCAATTTGTGAAGCTAATCTTATTCTCTGGCTTTCACCACCCGAGAGGGTTCTTGAACTCCTTGAAAGATTTAAATAGCCAAGCCCTACATCTTTTAAAAAAGTAAGTCTACTTTTTATTTCTTTAATAATCTTTTCAGAAACCTTTTTTTTAAAATCAGAAAGTTTTAAGTCTATAGAATCAAACCACTCATAACATTCTAAAATTGACATTTTTGTAACTTCAAAAATAGTTTTATTTTCAATTTTTATTGCCATAGCCTCACTTTTTAATCTTGAACCATCGCACTTTTCACAAATAAATTGATTTAAATACTTTGTTAACTCCTCTCTTTGCCAGAGATCAGATCTAGCTAATTTTTTTTTTAGGAAACCAATAACACCTTCGTAAACTTTTTCTTCACTATAATTACGTTTGTAATAAGAAAATCCTATTTTTATTTTTCGGTCGCTTCCAAATATAATTTGATGTTTTATTTTTGAACTAAGATCCTTCCATTTTTTATTTTTATTAATTCCAAAATGTTCTGCTATATTATTAATCAACTCAGTATAAAACGGATTATTTTTTTTATTCCATGGTAGTATAACACCCTCGGCTAATGATAAATTTTCATCTCCAATGAAAAGATCTGGATCAAACCTTTCTTTAAAACCTAATCCATCACATTCAGCACAAGCACCATTAGGACTATTAAAAGAAAATAATCTTGGTTCAATTTCTTCAATTGTAAATCCAGAAATTGGACAAGCAAATTTGGATGAAAAAATTATTTTTTTATTATCTTGTAATAACTCTACATAAATCACTCCATCTGATAAATTTAATGCAGCTTCAACTGATTCAGTTATTCTAGATCTATATTTTTTATCAACTATTAGTCTATCCACAACAACTTGAATTGAATGTTTTTTATTCTTATCTAAATCGGGCAAATCTTCTACAGTATGATTTGTCTCATTAATTTTAAATCTGACAAATCCCTTGCTCTGTAGCTCAGCTAATTCTTTTTTAAATTCTCCTTTTCGATTATTTATTATTGGTGATAGTAATAAAAACTTTTCATTTTTTTCTAATTTTAAAATTAAATCTACAATTTCGCTCACAGATTGTGACCTTATTTCTTTACCGGTTGTAGGTGAATAGGGTACGCCAATTCTTGCAAAAAGTAATCGCATATAATCATAAATTTCTGTAACTGTTCCAACGGTAGATCTAGGGTTATTTGAAGTTGATTTTTGTTCTATGGATATTGCGGGTGATAGACCCTCTATTAAATCCACATCTGGTTTTTCCATCATATCTAGAAATTGTCTAGCATAGGATGATAAGCTTTCTACATATCTCCTTTGTCCTTCAGCGTAAATTGTATCAAAAGCTAATGAGGATTTTCCCGAGCCTGAAAGACCTGTTATTACTACCAATTTATTTCTAGGAATGTTAATCGATATATTTTTTAAATTATGTTGTCTTGCTCCAACAATTTGAATAAAATTATGAGGTTTATTTATTTTAACTTTTTTAAGCATACAATTAAATTATTCTATGTTGATTAGGAAGTAAATATGGTATTAATACAAAATATTTCGATAGAAGAAAGAATTTAATGGTTGGCACGGTAAACAAAGTAATACTTTTAGGTAGATTAGGAAATGATCCAGAAGTGCGCATGTCACAAGAGGGTAACAAAATAGTAAGATTATCTTTGGCCACTTCCGAATCTTGGAAAGATAAACAAACTAATGAGAGAAAAGAAAAAACTGAGTGGCATAGAGTGGTTATTTTTTCTCAAGGCTTAGCTGATATTGCTGAAAAATATTTAAAAAAAGGTTCAAAAGTTTTCCTAGAAGGTCAAATTCAGACGAGAAAATTTACTGACCAAGCTGGTATAGAAAAATTTACAACAGAGATTGTATTACAAAACTTTAATTCTTCATTAACAATGCTTGATTCTAGGTCTGAACAAAGTGATGAAATGCTTAACTCAAATTTTTCAACTCAGGATGAAGGAGACATATCTAAAAAAATAGACAATGTTAATATCGATGACGAAATTCCATTTTAAACTAAGTAAATAAATGATTGATGACATAGACTCTGAAAATGATTTAAAATCTGAAGATATAAAAAAAATTGATATAGAAAAAGAAATGAGGAGCTCATTTCTCGATTATGCTATGAGCGTTATAGTTTCCAGAGCTCTTCCGGATGTTTGTGATGGTTTAAAACCAGTTCATAGAAGAATAATTCATGCTATGAACGAGGCAGGTTACGTAAACACTAAGCCAACCAGAAAGTCAGCCAGAATTGTTGGTGATGTGATGGGTAAATACCATCCTCATGGTGATTCAGCTATATATGATGCCATGGTAAGATTAGCTCAAGATTTTAACATGCGTGTTCCATTAATTGAAGGTCAAGGTAATTTTGGGTCAATGGATGGAGATTCAGCTGCTGCTATGAGATATACGGAAGCTAGATTAGCCGACATAGCTGCTTACCTTGTCAATGATATCAGTTTTAATACTGTGAATTTTAGAGATAATTACGATGGCTCAACTCAAGAACCTGAATTGTTACCAGCTGAATTCCCTAATTTATTAATCAATGGATCAGAGGGAATAGCTGTAGGTATGGCAACAAAAATACCTCCACATTGTCCTTCTGAAGTTATAGATGCTTGTTGTGCCTTTATTAGAAATCAAGAAATAACAAATGATGAGTTATTTACCTATGTTAAAGGACCAGATTTTCCAACAGGTGGAATAATTATAGGAAAAAATGGATTTAAACAGGCATATTTGACTGGAAAAGGATCAGTAATCATAAGAGGAAAAGTAAATGTAGAGGAAAGTAAAAGGTCTAGAGAATCAATAATCATTTCAGAAATTCCATTTTCAATTAAGAAATCTCAACTTATTGAAAGTATTGCCAAAGTTGCGAGAGATAAAAGTATAGAAGGAATCTCAGAACTTAGAGATGAGTCAAATAGGGAGGGAGTAAGAATCGTAATCGATCTTAAAAGGGATGTTCAGTCTAGTGTGGTCATTAATCAATTATACAGATATACATCTCTTCAAACTTCTTTTGGAATAAATATGTTAGCTCTGCATAATGGTGTTCCACAAGTATTATCCTTAAAAAGTGCCCTAAGGTTTTTTATTGATTTTAGAAAAGATATTGTTTTTAAAAGAACTAAGTTTCATTTATCGAAAACTAGAGAAAAAGCACACATTCTCTGTGGATTAGCAATTGCATTAGAAAATATAGATGAAATGATTGATGTCATTAAAAATTCTGCAGATACCGCAGAAGCAAAGAAACAGTTGATTGAAAAAAAATGGGAGGTCTCGAAAGTTAAAAGTTTAATTGAAATAATCAATGATCCTGAGCATAAAGTTGTTAACAACACTTATTTTCTCTCAGAAAGACAAGTCAAAGCTATACTAGAAATTCGATTAAGCAAATTGACTGGCCTAGAAAGATCAAAGATTTCAGATGACTTAGAAGAATGCAGTCAGTTTATTGAAGAATATTTGAAGATATTATCTTCACCAGATGAACTTAACAAAGTTTTGATCAAAGGATTGCAACAAATAAAAGAAAAATTATCAGAAGACAGAAAAACTGAAATTTCTGAAATTGAAGAGACTATTGATGATGAATCTTTGATAAGTTCTGAAGAAATGGTTGTTACTGTGACCCATTCAGGTTACATAAAAAGAGTCCCGCTTTCCACTTACAGGTCACAAAGAAGAGGAGGTAAGGGAAGAGCAGGGATGTCAACAAAAGAAGAAGATTTTGTAAATCAGGTATTTGTGGTTAATACTCTAACTCCATTACTTTTCTTTTCGACGCGAGGGATTGTGTATAAATTAAAAACTTATAAAATCCCTATAGGTAATCCTCAATCTAAAGGAAAAGCCCTGATAAATTTATTGCCACTTAAATCTGATGAAAAAATAACAACTCTTACACCCTATAATTCAGGTGAGAAATCAAATAATATTATATTTGCAACGTCAATGGGTAATGTAAGGAGGAATAAATTAACTGATTTTCAAAATATAAATGCTAATGGAAAAATTGCTATGAAGCTTGTTGAAGGAGATAAGTTGATAGATGTTATTACATGTTCAGAAGAATCACATATTTTTTTATCTACAAAATTAGGAAAGTGCATAAGGTTTATTGCTAAAGATATAAGATTATTTTCTGGAAGATCATCCGTAGGAGTAAGAGGAATTAAACTACAAAATAAAGATTCAGTTATATCCCTCGCGATACTAAAAGAAATTACCTTTGACATTGAGGAAAGAGATAATTATTTAAAAATATCAAATTCAATAAGAAAAAAAGAACAATACGATAAGAGTTTAGTTGATGAAAAAAAACTAAATGATCTGCAGGACAATGAAGAATTTATTTTAAGTGTAACAGATAAGGGCTTTGGCAAAAGGAGCTCTGCATATGAATATCGTGTAACTAAAAGAGGCGGGATGGGAATAGCTAACATGCAACTTTCAGATAGAAACGGTTCAGAAATTGTGGCTTCATTTCCGATAAACAATAGTGATCAACTTATGTTAGTTACAGATAATGGAAAATTAATAAGATGTCCTGTAAAAGGGGTAAGAGTTGCTGGAAGACAAACTCAAGGTGTTACATTATTTAACGTATCAGATAACGAAAAAGTTGTGTCAGTCGCAAAGTTAGAAGAAAATGAAGAATAGTAATGAAATTATTGGTATTTACCCCGGTACTTTTGATCCAATTACTTATGGTCATTTGGATATTATTAATAGAGCTACTCACATAGTTAATAATTTAGTTATTAGTGTAGCAGATAATAAGCACAAAAAACCATACTTTGAATTGAGTGAAAGAATTTCAATGATCAAAGATTCGATTACACCAATTAAAACAAACTGTAATATAAAGGTTGTTGGATTTAACAATTTACTTGTAGAGCATGCAAAAGATTTTGGAGCAAAAGTTATTATTCGTGGGTTGAGAGCAGTTGCAGATTTTGAATATGAATTTCAAATGGCTGGAATGAATTCTAAATTATCGCCTGATATTGAAACAATTTTTCTTATGGCTTCAGAAAACCTACAACTTACATCAGCTAGATTTGTAAAAGAAGTTGCTTTTCACAATGGTAATATAAAACCATTTGTTCCTAGGAATGTTCTAAAAATTTTTAATAAAAAATTAAAGGAGTCTAAAAATGAAATTTAAATTATTGAAAGCACTTTGTCTTGGTTTAATTGTCCTTAAATCATTTTTTACTTCTCATGAGGTTAAATCTCAAGAAGAGAAAATTATTTTTATGGTTTTGGAAACTGGTTTAGTAAAAATTGAAACCTTTCCTGAATTTGCTCCCAAAACTGTAAAAAGAATAATAGAATTGTCAAATAATGGTTTTTATGATGGACTGACTTTTCACAGAGTTATAAAAGGCTTTATGGCTCAAGGTGGTGATCCAGAAGGAAATGGAACAGGTGGAAGTGGAAAGAATTTAAACGCAGAATTTAACGAATTGAAGCATACAAGAGGTATTGTATCTATGGCTAGAGCGAATGATCCTGATTCTGCGGATAGTCAATTCTTTATTTGTTATGATTCTCATCCATTTTTAGATAATAAATATACCATTTGGGGTAAAGTTATTGAAGGAATGCATTTAATTGATAGAATACCAGAGGGCAAGGGGTCTAATGGACAAGTATTAGAGAATCCAACAAGGATTTTATCGATGAGAACAAAAAATTAATTTTTTTTATTGTTTATTTTTTAATTCTTCATTATATCCTTTAAATACGCGCCGGTAGCTCAGTTGGTAGAGCACTCCCCTTTTAAGGGAGCTGTCATGAGTTCGAGCCTCATCCGGCGTACCATAATATTTATGAATGAAGATAGAAAAAAAATTGCTCCCATAAAATTACTTGTTGTTAAGTTACGAAGTTATTTTTTTACAGGTATTTTAATAACAGCTCCAGTAGTAATTACATTTTGGATTGTTGTAACTCTTGTAAAAGTTTTTGATAATCTAGTAACTCCCTTGATACCTTACAAATTTAATCCTAATGTTTATTTACCTTATGAAATACCAGGGATTGGTTTAATTGCACTAGTGACCTTCATGGTAATAATAGGTTTTGTAACTGCAAATTTTTTTGGGAGATGGATTTTAAAAAAAACAGAATTAATACTTCAAAATATTCCTTTAATAAAAGTTTTCTACAAAACTATTAAACAGATATTAGAAACTGTTTTAAAAAACAATTCTACTGCTTTCAGAAAAGTAGTTCTTGTTGAGTATCCGAGAAAAGATGTTTGGGTAATTGGATTTACAACAGGTGAAACAGGTGGTGAAGTAAAAAATAAAATCAGATCAAAACTGATTAATGTGTTTGTTCCGACCACGCCTAACCCTACATCCGGATTTTTATTATTCGTTCCTGAAAAACAATTAAAATACTTAAACATAAGAGTTGATGATGCTATAAAAACTGTTGTTTCAGCTGGAATTGTTACTGCAAAAAGTCAACCATTGAAATAGTTTTTTACTTCTTCTTTTTTAAAAAATATGTTGATTAGTAAGTATATTTGATCTTTGTGTGCTTTGATATCTCTGATCATTCGTTTAGAATTTTCCTTTGCAAAATTTATAATGTCTAAATCTAAATAAGGATTAAAAAACTTCCATTGTGGTAGACCAGTTTGTTTTGTACCAAAAATTTCTCCTGATCCTCTCATCTTTAAATCTTGTTCTGCAATAAAAAAACCATCGTTTGAGCTTTTCATAATTAATAATCTTTTAATACCATTTTCATTGATATTCTCAGTATGAATGAGAATACAATTAGATTTAATTTTACCTCTTCCTACTCTCCCTCTCAATTGATGAAGTTGAGCCAATCCAAATTTATTAGCATCTTCAATTACGATTAAACCAGCTTCTGGTATATCAAAACCAACCTCAATCACAGTGGTTGAAACAAGAATTTTATACTCATTTTTTCTGAATTTTTGTATTTTTTCGTCAAATTCATTTTTTTTCATTTTACCATGTATACAAGTAACTAAACCCGGAAAAATTTTTTCTAAAAAGTTATATCTGAATAATATCGATCTTTTATCATCATTATCATTCAAACCAATTTCTGGCATCACCCAAAAAATTTTTTCATTATTTTTAATTTTTCTTTCCATCCCTTGAATTAGTTGATCAATTTTATTTTTATTTATTATGTTAGTTGTTATAGGTTTTTGACTAGACGGTTTCTGCTTTAAAACTGAAACATCAATTTCACCATAAATTGCAAATGCAAGGCTTCTAGGTATGGGTGTTGCAGACATAATAAGAACATGACTATTAACGGCTTTGTTTAAAAGTTTCATTCTTTGATTAACTCCAAATTTGTGTTGTTCATCTATAACAATCAACCCCAGTTTTTTAAATTTTATATCTTTATTAAATAATGCGTGTGTACCAATTATTATTTTAACTTTATTAGTTGCTAGTTCTTCGTAAATTATTTTCTTTTCATTTAATTTAGTTTTACTTGAAATTTTTTTGATATTTATTTCAAAGGGATTAAGTATTTTTGAAAAATAATCAAAATGTTGTTGTGCTAGAACCTCGGTCGGAACTAATAATGCTGCCTGAAAACCAGAACTGACCAAGTCAGAAATAGCTAAAAGTGAAATAATTGTTTTTCCAGAGCCAACGTCACCTTGAAGAAGTCTGTACATTCTAATTTTATTAGATAAATTTTTTGATATCTCTTCATAAATATTTTTTTGTTGATCTGTAAGTTCAAATGATAAACTACTAATGATCTTATTCGATATATTTTTTCCACAAACAACTGATGATTGCTCTTTCTTATTTGATCTCTTAAGAATAGAAAGAGTTAAAAAATTTGACAATATTTCATCATAAGCCAATCTTTTTCTTATTTGATTATAAGATCTATCTGAAAATTCTTTTGGTGGAGAATGAAGTGATATAATGGAATCTTTGAAACTTAACCAAGTTTTCTTGGAAAAAAAATCATTTGATATCCACTCTTCTGGTAATTCTATTTTTCTAAAAAACTCTAAGTTTTTTTCAACAAGCTCAGTAAATTTATTTTTATTTATTTTTAATTTAGAAATATTGTAGACTGGTTGGCATTCAACAAAATTACTTAGATTGCTAATTTCAAAAAAACTTTCTGGATGAATAATTTGATAATAATTATTTTGAAATGATAGGTTACCAGTAAATCTATATATTTTTCCAATTAAAAAAACTTTTTTAATATAAAATTGATTTATATTAAAATAAACTATTTTAAAATATTGATTAAACCTATTTTTGCAATTAATGATAAATGGCTTTTTTTTATTATATGTCGGTTCAAATGAAATGATCTCCAAATCAATCGAGTTAAATTTATTGATATCGTTATCATCGATTTTTCTATCTAAAAACTTTCTAAATATGAATCTATTTGGATTTAAAAGTAACAGATCAATCACCCTTTTTCCTATCGATGAAGCGATTTTTTCAAAAAATTGCTTGTTTTTATAATCAATTTTTGTAATTTGATTAAGAATTTGCTTTGAATTGTATTTAGCGTTCATTCTAAATTCACCCTTTAATTACTTTTTAAACTAATATGTCTGAAAATTATTATATAAAAAAAAAAAAGATTTTATATAGATTAAAATATAGAGGTATTAAAGAACTAGATCTATTATTTGAAAGGTTCTCTGAGAAATATTTTAAAAATTTGTCTGAAAAAGAATTAATTGAATTAGATGAACTATTAACCGTACCTGATCAGGAGCTCCTTGATATGATTATGAAAAAAAAAAAGTTACCTAAAAAACTTAACAATAAAACATTTGAAAGACTAATTTCCAAAAATTAGATGTTCACCAAACATAATCATCTTAAATTTGATTTAGAGAAAACAAATATAAATCTAACCGAGGACTCAGTACCGTGGTTTTTAATATCTTTGCTTAAAAAATATAAACAGATAAATTTTTTATGTAAAAGTAACGAAGAAATTATTAGTTTATCAAATAAAATAAATATTCTTTGTCCTCAAATTCAAATTTTATGTTTTCCTTCATTTGATTGTCCAATCTTTTCTTCAATATCTCCAACTTCAAATAATAAAGCTCATAGAATTAGTACACTAATAGAATTATGTAAAAATGATTTTGATAAAATAATAATTTTGTATAGTTTGAATTCATTATTCCTAAAAATTTTACCTAAAAACGTATTTGAAAATAGATATCTAATCTTAGAAAAAAAAAAAATTAAAAGTGTTACTGTTGAAAATATTTCTAATTTTTTGAAAAAGAATTCTTATTTTAGAGTCGAAACAGTAAGACAAAAAGGCGAATTTTCTATACGAGGAAATATTATTGACTTTTTCTCTCCCAATAATGGATACCCTACGAGAATTGATTCTTTTGCATCCGAAATTGAAAGTATCAAAAAATTTGATCCTATTTCACAATTGAGTATTGATAGAATAGAAAGAACTATTTTGATTCCAGCCTCAGAAGTTATACTAAATGAAAAATCAATTCAAAGATTCAGAGTAAATTTTAGAACATTTAATATTAAAAATAAAAATGAATATTATGAGAATATTTCTCAAGGTATAAATGTTGATGGAATAGAGCAGTTCTTACCATTAATGTCTGATAACCCTGAGTGTTTTTTAGACTATTTAAAATCTGGAATTTTTATTTTAGAACATAATTATAAAAATTTACTTCTTGAGGCACACGAAAAAATTTCTAAAGAATTTCTATACTCTTTTGATTCAGGGTCTTTAATAAACAGATTTATAGAAGATTCTGAAACACTTATAAAAAAGTTAATATGTTTTAAAAAGATAGAGGTATCAAATATTTTAGACTTAGATGAAAAGGTCTTCACAATTGTTTCAAAAAAAATCAATAACATCGATAAGATTAAAAACGAAAATGACGTAAACAGTTTCATCGACTTTGCAGAAGAATTATTAAAAAAAAATGATCTTTTAATCACTATTAAAAACGATTCCTCTATGCAAAAATTTAAAAAATATTTTAAAATTAATCTTCAAGAAAAGATTTGTTTTAAGAAAATTAATATTGAAAATAGTTTTCTTAACCCTGTCGAAAATCAGAGAGGTCTAGCTGTCATAAATGACACCGAACTTTTTGGTAAAAAAGTTTATAAAGACACAAAAAAAGAAATTAAAACAGATAATATCATTACAGAAATTTCCTCACTAAGTGAAGGTGACTTGGTAGTTCATAATGAGCATGGCATAGGTAAATATTTAGGTTTAAGAAACATACTTATTTATGAGTCTAAACACGAATGTATGGAAATAGAATATTATGGGTATGACAAGTTATTAATTCCTGTAGAAAACCTAGATCTTATTAGCAGATATGGTAACAAAGATATTAATATTTCTTTGGATAAGTTGGGCTCACAAGGTTGGCAATTACGAAAAGCTTCAATTAAAGAAAAAGTTAAAATTATAGCTCATGATTTAATTTCTATTGCAGCAAAAAGAGAGATTAGAAAAGGTAAAATTATGATCTCAAATGATGAAATATATGATGAATTTTCTAATAGATTTCAATATGCAGAGACATCTGACCAATTAAAAGCCATATTTGATGTAGAAAGTGACCTATCCTCGGGCAAACCTATGGATAGATTGATTTGTGGTGATGTTGGATTTGGCAAAACAGAAATTGCAATGCGTGCAGCATTTATAAGCGTACTCTCTGGTTATCAGGTAGCTTTTTTATGTCCAACTACTTTGCTAGTTAACCAACACTTCAAGAACTTTAGTGAAAGATTTTCAGATTTTAAAATTAAAATAAATAAAATTTCAAGATTCAATTCAACCTCTGAAAAAATTGAGATTGTTGAAGAATTAGAAAAAGGTAATATAGAAATATTGATTGGAACGCATGCATTATTCAACGATGAAATTAATTTTAAGAATTTAGGCCTTTTAATAATTGATGAGGAACAAAGTTTTGGTGTTTCACAAAAAGAAAAGCTTAAAAAAATAAGATCTGAGATTCATATTTTAACCTTGACTGCAACACCAATACCCAGAACTCTTCAATCCGCGATTTTAGGAATAAAAGATATAAGTATTATTAAAACACCTCCTATAGATAGACTCCCAATAAAGACATATGTAACAAAATTTAATAAAGAGATTGTAATTAGAGCAATAAACAGAGAAATTGAAAGAAACGGTCAGATTTTTTATGTATCTCCAAGAATAAAAGATTTAAGAATTATTGAAAATTTTTTAAAAGAAAAATTACCCAATATAAGTTGTGGTATGGTACATGGAGCACTGACACCAGATCAAATAAATAATGTTTATAATTTATTTTTTAATGGTGAAATTAAAGTATTAATATCAACATCCATTATTGAATCAGGGTTAGATGTTTCAAATGCCAATACCATTATTATTAATAAACCAAACTTTTTTGGATTATCCCAGCTTTATCAATTAAGAGGAAGAGTGGGGAGATCGAATATTCAAGCTTATGCCTATTTGCTATTAAATGAAGAAGAAAAAAAAATGACTGATAATGCTTTTCGAAGGCTGGAGGTTATGAAAAGCCTAGATAGCTTAGGGGCTGGGTTCTTACTTGCAAATCATGATATGGACATAAGAGGTGGAGGAAATTTGGTGGGAGCAGAACAGTCTGGTCATATAAGAGAGGTTGGGATTGAGCTTTATCAAAAACTTATAAAAGATGCGATAAATGAAATAAAAAATAATGATAATATTTTAAATGACTGGTCCCCAACCATTAACTTAGGGTTTTCTGTTTTCATTCCTGAAGATTATATGCCAGACATACAAATAAGATTAAACTTCTATAGACGTATTTCTAGCATAATTTCCAAAGATCAGATGAATATTATTTTAGATGAATTAAAGGATAGATTTGGTAGTATTCCAGAAGAAGTTACAAATTTTGTAAAAATAATAAAAATTAAAAACTTATGCAAATTGGCTAACGTGAAAAAAATTGATCTAGGCT